>NZ_CAUVXG010000040.1:0-10841 GCF_963555885.1 Protofrankia sp. Cr2 | reverse complement strand
GCCGCGCGCCGCTGCGGGGGCTGGTTGGCCCGCCGCAGCTTCGCCAGGAAGGCGATGTTGACGTTGATCTGGTCGGTGAGGTGCTGGTCGACGCTCAGCGCCAGGGCGGCACGCAGGTCCCGCTCGGCCTGTTCCATGTACGAGTGGAAGTCCCGCCATGCGCGCTCCCTGGTCAGCTGCGCGATGCCCGGCTTCTTCGCCATCTCGCGGCACCGCTTGGCCAGGCCGATCAGCGCGTCGCCGCGCAGCTGGAGCAGTAACGGGTTGTTCGCCCATTCGGGATGTTCCAGCATCTGCCGGTCAATCAGCGCGTAGGCGCCCTCGTCGTCGTGGGCCCGGCGCATCGCGACCACGATGCGCCGCAGCTGGCGCTCCTCCAGCCGCCCGCGGGCCGCGCGCACCAAGAGGTCGATTGCGAGCGGCCGGTCCTCGTCGCGGGCCTGCTCCGTCCCGACGGCCTCGCCCAACAGCAGCAGGACCTGGGACGGCAGGGCGTCGAACTGGCCCGCGTGCGTACGTACCCAGGCGGCGACAGCGGCGGAGTCCCGCCTGGCCAGGTGCACCTCGGCGAAGAGCTGGATCGCGCGGAAGTTGAGCGGATCGTTGCCGAGCACTGCCTCGACCCGCGCCCTGGCCCGATCAAGGTCACCGAGCACGAGCGCCTGTTCGGCCGAGCGGAGATCCCGCAGCGCGGCATGCCGAGGGTGCGCGGGCAGCGTGCAGACCACCCGGACCTGGTCGGCCTCGAAGACCGGCGGCGGGTTTCCCTCCTCCCGCATCAACCGCAGGATCGTGGGAACTCCCTGTCCCTCCGCCTGCGCGAGCTGCATCCGGGCGAAGAACCAGGCCAGCGCCTGGTTCCGCCACCTGGGCGGGGCCGTGCCCGCCCGCAGAACCTCGATGTCGACTCCCGAGGGGAGCGGGCCTGGGGAGGCGACCTCGACGCGATCGGCGAAGACCGTCAGCCGGGTCGGGTCGGCCACCTCGTAGTCGCGGTGCGCCAGTGCGTTCCCCATCGCCTCGTACAAGGCGCGTGTCGGGTACTTGATCGCGTTAGGTGACACCGGATCGGTCTTGTCGAACGCCGTGTACGACTGGACGTCGAACAGTTCCTGCAGCCGTCTGGCCTGTTCGAGGAGATTGCCGGCCAGCTCGTGCCGCTCCGCATGCGGATCTGAGCGGTCCGCTCCCGGATAGATGGAGAAAAAGGTGACCGCTCCGGGGATGAACCGTTGGGTCTCCCGCCCGAACAACAACACGGCGAAGTTGCGCGGCCGTAGGACGCCACTCAGGGGCTCGGCCACGAGCAGGGGTGGGACGAACGCGCTGATGGAGACATCGGGCGACAGGTAGGGCTCGACACCACGATCAGTGGAAAAGACGCCCATACGCTGCAGAGCGTCACGCAACGCGATCAGGTCAAGGTCGGCCTCGGTGGCGCCGTTGCACGGCCTGCGGTCCCATGGCTCGAGGGCACCCTTGCGCACCAGGAGATCCTTGAGCACCCCGTTACGCGCTTCGATCGTCGAGCGGCTGACCCGCACGTAGTGCCTGGTGCCGTCGTCATCCCGCCGGAATGTGTGCGCGCTGCCCGTGGCCGGCTGGACGAAGACCAGGATCCGCCGCTGCGGGTTGTCCGTCGGGAGCTCCTCGACGAGGGGAGTGATCGGCGGCGAGACCTTCGCGCGGCAGAGGGAGAGGACCCTGCCTTCGACCTCCTTGAGCCGGGCGGCGGTGAGGCCGGTCCGCCGCAGGACCGGGAAGCCGTGCTCGTCCCTGTCCTCGGCGACGCCGCAGACCACGTAGCCGCCGCCGAGATTCTGCAGGTCGTTGGCGAACGCGGCGAGCGTCGCCACCACCTTCTCGACGTCGGCGACGTTCTCCTTCCACTCGGTCTGCTCGTTCTCCCGGCGCGCGAGCGCATCGAGATCGACGGAATCGGTCACGACACCACGACCTTCTTGGCAGCCCCGATCAACCGGGCGCATTCCTCCCGCAGGCCGGACAGCGCGGCGTCCACCCCCCGGTCGATCGGGGTGCGGTCGTTGCCGTGGAAGTACACCCGACCCGCCAGGCAGGCGTTCCGGAGCCGGCGGCGCAGCTCCTCGTGGTGGGGGCGCTGACGTCGGCGTTCCTCCGCCATCAGGGCGGGCGTGTCCTGTCCCTTCGTCCCACGCTCCGTTCGCAGGAGCATCTCCCGCGAACGGAACAGCTCCACGATCTCCCGGTCTATGGCGTCGTTGAGCGCCACCAGCCAGTGGCGGCCGCGCCCCCGCACCCCGAGGCTCTGGACGACAGCCTGCAGGTCCAGCATCTTCTGCACATCCCGGGCGACGAACTGGCCGACCTCGTCCACGACGAACATCAGCGTGTGCCCGGGCTTGCGGCGGCTCATCAGCCCGAGCATCTTCGCGAAGCTCGACTTGCCGGAGCCGAAGAAGCCCGAGACCCACACTGCGATGCCCTCGTGCGGCCTGTTCGGCGTCTGCTGGTAGGCGTCGAAGATGCTCGTGTAATGGCCGCGGATGGCGTCGGTGACGACATATTCGTCGATCTCGTCACGGACGATCTCCTCGTCGTCCTGATCGACCTTGATGACCTCCTCGATTCGCCGGCTGATGTCGCTGGCGAAGAGGTCCTTGATCGATTGCGGTGTCATCATCGGAGAGCGTCCATATCAGAAGATCTTCGGGCGGTAGTTGTGCCCGGCGACGTGTTCCACGAGTGGCGAGTACTCCGCGTGCACCGCGTGCACCGCGTCCTCGGAGTCCTTCACGACTCCGAGGACTCGCTCCCCGTCGAAAAAGATCAACCCCGGCAGACCGTGGTCAACCGGGGTTCGAACATGGCAACCCTTGTGGAGCTGAGGGGATTCGAACCCCTGACCCTCACACTGCCAGTGTGATGCGCTACCAGACTGCGCCACAGCCCCAGACGTGCACTTGTTGCTCGTACCGTTCGCTTTACTCTCACCGTTCGTTTGTACCGTTCACACCATACAGGTTCTGCCGAGCACCTCCGTCAGCGACCCGGGGATCTCGGCCTCCGGGCGCACGATCTGACGATCGTCGCACGCCCTTTGGCCCGCTAGGGGGCACTCGGCGAGTGTACCGGTTCGATGTCCGGGGCGGCCGAGACGAGCTGGGCGGGCACACCCGCTTCGGAGACGCCGAGCGCGGCGGTCCCGGCGACCGCCAGGGGGCCGCCGTTGTGCTCGACCAGCCGGAACCTTCCGTCGTCGCTTCGCAGCAGCGTCCAGCGGCAGTTTCCCAGCGGCCCGAACCGCCACCAGGCCGACGGCGGTATGTCCAGGAGCCGTCCGATGAGAGCGCGAGCGGTACCGCCGTGCAGCACCAGCACAGCGAGCCCGTCCGCACCCGGGAACCCTTCGGCGGCGAGATCGTCCAGGACGCCGATCGCCCGCGCGCCGACCTCCGCATAGGTCTCACCACCGCCACGGCGCACATCCTCGCCGCGCCGCCACGCCGCGTTCTCCGCCGGGAAACGGACCGCGGCCTGCTCGGCGGTCAGCCCCGACCACTCCCCCAGCGAGATCTCCCGCAGCCTCGCGTCCATCCGGACCGGGACACCGAGCTCGGCCGCGGTCGCCCGACAACGCAGCAGGTCCGAGGAGACGACGACATCAGGAGCGAGCGCGCGGACCGCGGGCGCGACCAACCGGGCCTGGGCCCGGCCGGTCTCGTCCAACGGCGGATCCGCGTGACCCTGGAACCTGCCGGTGTCGTTCCACGACGTGCGGCCGTGTCGCCACAGCAGGATCCTCACCGGCGCCCGGCTCCCGGCGCGACGGCTTCCACAGTGCGAGAAAGGTCACGGTCCGTGAAGGCGATCTGCGGACAGTCCTTCCACAGTCGTTCCAGTGCGTAGTATATTCGCTCCTCACCGTGCTGCACATGCACCACGACATCGGAAAAATCAAGCAGCACCCAGCGCCCCTCGCGTTCACCCTCGCGGCGGAGCGGCTTGGCCCCAAGCCGGCGCAGCTGCTCCTCGACCCCGTCAACTACGGCCTTGACCTGCCGTTCCGTGTCGGCGGACGCGACGACGAAGCAGTCCGTGATGGCCAGCCGCTCGCTGACGTCCAACACGACGATGTCGCGGGCGAGCTTGTCGGCCGCGGCCTGCGCCGCTTCGAGGGCGAGCTCAACGGCCCGCGGGGATGCGGTCACGAATACACCTCTCCTGACTGGATCACTAGGACGCCTCCGGTTGTCGGGGACATGCCTGTTGATTATGGATTACGGTCGTAGGCGCCGGGCTGGGCCGGCATGGTTCGCCTACCGCCCGTCCAGCCTGACATACTGAACGCTTTCACGTTCCCGCATGTGTCCCGCGCCGGCGTACCGGCCAGGCCACCGGCCCGGTCACAGGTCACATCACCGGCCGGACGGCGCCGGCACGGACGTGACGCCGGCGGGGTCGCGCGGCCGGTACAACCCGCTCTTGGCGATGAAGCGCACCACCCCGTCCGGGGTGAGATACCAGATGGGCGCCCCGCGGCTCACCCGGGCGCGGATGTCGGACGAGGAGATCGCCAGTGCCGGCACCTCCAGGAGGCTGACCGCGTCGCCGGGCAGGCTCGCGTCGAGTTCGAGCTGGTAGCCGGGCCGGGTGACCCCGACGAAATGGGCCAGCCCGAACAACTCCCCGACATCCCGCCAGCTGAGGATCTGCGCCAAGGCGTCCGCACCGGTGATGAAGAACAGCGTGGCCTGCGACCGCATCCGGTGCAGGTCCCGCAGCGTGTCGATGGTGTAGGTGGATCCACCCCGGTCGACGTCAATCCGACTAACCGTGAATTGAGGATTGCCCGCAGTAGCCAGAAAGGTCATCAGGTACCTGTCCTCAGCCGGGGACACGTCCCTGTCCGCCTTCTGCCACGGGCGCCCGCTGGGGACGAAGACCACCTCGTCCAGGTCGAACAGAGCCGCAACCTCGCTGGCGGCGACCAGATGTCCGTTGTGTACTGGATCAAAGGTTCCGCCCATCACCCCGAGCCTCACGGACGGACCGTAACGGGATCACGCCGTGATTTCGACGTCTCGCCGGAATTATCACATCCGTCTCGGCGCCAGTCACGGTCGCGGTCGCAGTTGCGGTCGCGGGGGGCCGCAGTGCACCCCACCGGACAACCGTCGGCGACGACGGCCGTAGGCTGACCGCGTACACCTCGGGCGTCGCCGTTGGCACAGTCCGGTGTCAATGCCCACGCCCCGCCCGTGCCGGTTCGGGTCTGCTCCCATTCCACTCAGTACCCACTCTTGTTCAGTTTTCGTTCATCTATTGTTCGTCATTTGTTTATCATTCATCCGTTACGTCCGGCCTCGAGGAGGCTGTCTGATGCCGGTGAGTCCGCTCGCGGGTCAGCCCGCACCACCTGACATTCTCATCGACGTGGACGCGCTGTCGGCCGCCTACCACGACGACCAGCCCGACCCCGCCGAGGCGTCCCAGCGCGTCTCGTTCGGAACATCCGGGCACCGCGGGTCGTCGCTGCGCCGGTCCTTCAACGCCGACCACATCGTCGCGATCACGCAGGCGATCTGCGAACACCGAACCGCCCACCAGGTGGACGGGCCGCTGTTCGTCGGTGTGGACACCCACGCCCTGTCCGCGCCCGCGCTCGCCAGCGCGCTGGAGGTACTGGCCGCCCACGGGGTGGACACCCGGATCGCGCCGGCCGGGCAGGCCACACCTACCCCGGTGATCTCGCACGCCATTCTCACGCACAACGCCCGCCGCGCAGCCGGGGAGCCCCTCGGCATCGCAGACGGCATCGTCATCACGCCGTCGCACAACCCACCGGCGGACGGCGGGTTCAAGTACAACCCGCCCAACGGCGGGCCGGCTGACACCGCCATGACCACCTGGATCCAAGACCGCGCGAACGCGCTGCTCGCAGCCGGGCTGCGGGGTGTCTCGCGGGTCGCTCCCGAGCGTGCCCGAACGGACGCGACCGTGCACGACTACGTATCGGCCTATGTCGAGGACCTGGCATCCGTGGTCGACCTCGATGCGATCCGCGGCGCGGGTATCAGGATCGGCGTCGACCCCCTCGGCGGCGCGAGCCTGGTCTACTGGCAGGCCATTGCCGAGCGTTACAAACTCGACCTCGACGTGGTCAACACCGCGGTCGACCCACGGTTCGGTTTCATGACCGTCGACTGGGACGGAAAGATCCGGATGGACCCGTCCTCGCCGTACGCGATGGCGTCGCTGCTGCGGTTGAAGGACTCCTTCGACGTGGCGCTGGCCAACGACGCCGACGCAGACCGCCATGGCATCGTGACGCCGGGCGCCGGCCTGCTCAACCCCAACCACTACCTGTCAGTCGCGATCTCCTACCTGTTCGCGCATCGCGGCGGCTGGCCCACCACGGCCTCGATCGGCAAGACCCTGGTCAGCTCCAGCATGATCGACAGGGTCGCCACCGGGCTGGCCCGACATCTCGTCGAGGTTCCGGTCGGTTTCAAGTGGTTCGTGGATGGACTGATCGACGGTTCCCTCGGATTCGGCGGGGAGGAAAGCGCCGGCGCGTCGTTCCTGCGCCGCGACGGCCGGGTCTGGACCACCGACAAGGACGGTCTGATCGCCTGCCTGCTCGCCGCGGAGATCACCGCTGTCACCGGGCAGGACCCCGGCCAACAATACGAGGCGCTCACCAGCCGGTTCGGTGCCCCCGCGTACCGCCGGGTGGACGCCCCTGCCTCCCCCGCGCAGAAGGAGGTCCTGAAGTCCCTGACCCCGGCGGACCTTGGCACCTCGACGCTGGCAGGCGAGCCGGTGACCGCCGCGCTGTCCCACGCCCCCGGCAACGGAGCGGCGATCGGCGGCGTCAAGGTCGTGACCGAGAACGCCTGGTTCGCGGCGCGTCCGTCCGGTACCGAGGACGTCTACAAGATCTACGCGGAGAGCTTCCGCGGAGCCGCGCACCTGGACACCGTCCTCACCGAAGCGCAGTCCGTCGTGGACGCCGCCCTCGCTCGCTGAGGTACGGCGGCGCCCAGGCCCGTCACAACGGCGTCGGAACGGGTCCTCAGGGTTCCGCAACGGTCGGAGCGACAGGCGGAATCGGAGCAACAGGCGGGGCCGGCGGGGTTGGCCGCCCGGTTCGGCGGCGGACCCGCCGGGCCAGGCGGTAGCCGGCATAGCCCGTCGCCGCGGCCGACAGGATCAGGATCATCGGCCCGATCAGCGCGACAACCTCGGTCAGGCCACCGACGAACCTGTCCCAGGACAGCCGGGCGGCCCGGCCGAGACCCCCGTCATCGGTGGCCGGACCGGGCTTGGTCACCGCGCCCTGCTCGCTGACGCCGACGGTGAGGGTAGCAAGATCACTGGAGTCGGCCAGTACCTGGCGCTGACCCTCAAGCTGTTCGATCTGCATCTGTACGCTGTCGATCTGCTGGCGGACCGAGAGGACCTCCCCGATCGTCCCGGCCTTGGCCAGCAGCGCCAGATAGGTGTCCCGGGAACTCTGCAACGCCTTGCGCCGGGACTCCAGATCCACATACTGGCCGGTCACGTCTCGGGTGGACACGGTCGATGCGCGGACGTCGCCGATCTTCCCGACCTGGCTGCGCAGTTGTTCGAACGAACCACTCGGGACCCGCAGGGTGACGTTGGCGTGCTGCCCGTCACCGTCCTGCGCAGCTGCGGTACCGCTGCTCTCCAGCGCGGACAGGTAGCCTCCCAGCCCCTTGGCCGCGGTCTCGATGTCCCGGACGGCCGTGTCCACGCCGCCTGGGCGCACCCACAGCGAGACCGAACCGATGCGGACGATCCGCGGTTCGGCGCCGGCCGGCCGGGCCGGGTCGCTGCGCCCGCCCGGTTGGGCCTCGGTCACACCGGTTGTCCCCGGTTCCGGCACGGCAGCAGAACCTGAACTGACGCTCAAGCCGGAATCATCGGTGGACGCGCCGGTTCCGACGCCGGAACCGGTACTCGAGCCCGCATCGGGACCAGAACCGGTGTTCGAACGAGCGATGCCGGGCGCGACGGGCAGCGCCGCCGTCGAGGAAGCCACGTCCGGCTTCCCGCCGCCGACGATGAGGACGACACCGATGATCGCTAGAATCCCGATGGCGACGGGCGCGAGGAACATCCAGCGCCGCCTGTATGTGACCTTGGCAAAGGGATCATCAACTGAGGCGGTCCCCGACCGGGGTGGCCGTAGGTGTGCCGGGCCGTCCGGCTCCCGGGTGTCTGAACCTGCCATGACCATCACCGTGGCCGTCCTTCCGTCAGCGATCAGCTGTCGCAACGTTGGACGCAGCGGTAGCCCGTTCGGTTCACCCCGATTTCCGGCCGGACGGGGGCGCTGCCCGAAACGCTACGAACCGAAACGCTACGAAGGCAGGAGGCGTTCTATGAACGCTTGGAGCTGCTCGACGTTGCGGCACTCGACCATCTCGTCGACGAGGTCGGCGTAGGCGCGGGTCACCGAGTCACCTGAACCCCAGTAACTACGCGGCTCCGGGTTCAGCCAGTAGGAATGTCTGGCCTGGGCACACAGCTTCCGAAAGACTCCGGATGCGGTCGCCCGATAGTTGTTGCGAGCGTCCCCCAGCACGAGCAGGGAGGTCTTCGGGCCGACCGCGTCGGGATACCGCTGGGCGAACACGTCGAAGGCGTGCCCGTAGTCGCTGTGCCCGTCGAACCAGACCAGATCGGCTTCGCCCGCGATCCGCGCCATCATGTCCCCGAGATCACCTCCCCGCAGGAACCGGGTGACCTCATCGGTGGTGTCGATGAACGCGAACGCCCGGACCCGGGCGAACTGCTCTCGCAGCGCGTGCGTCAGCAGCAGGGTGAAGTGCGCGAACGACGCCACCGAGCCGGAGACGTCGCACAGGACGACGAGCTCGGGTTTGTGCGGCTTGTGCGGACGGTGGTAGGTCTCCAACGGCACGCCACCGGTGGCGAGCGAGGCCCGCACGGTGCGGCGGAAGTCCAGCCGGCCGGAACGCCCCAGCCGGCGGCGAGCGGTCAGCCTGGTCGCGAGCCGGCGTGCCAGCGGGTAGACCTGCCGGCGCAGTTCGACGAGGTCACGCTGGGACGCCCGGAGAAAGTCGACCTGGTCGGCCAGGGGCTTGACCGCGGTCTTCGCCACCGCGTCCACCCCGCGTTCCTCGGCAAGCCGGCGGCGGACCTCGGCAGCGACCATCTCCTCGAACGAGCGGATCCGTTCGGTGATCGTCTGTCGGGCGACCCGCTCGGCAAGACCGCCGGTGGTGGCCCCACCGAGCATCGCGGCCAGCAGGTCCGCGATCAGAGTCTCCGGTGACAGCGCCCGCATGACCCGGTACATGAACCAGGACCGCTGCCCGGCCCCGCCCGGCGTCGAACCGAGGGCGGTCACGGCGTCCCTGGCAAGGCGACGTAGCGTCTCCTCGTCCCCGTCGAGCAGGGCAGCCAGCAGGTCACCGCGCATGACCTCGCGCAGCATGTCCGGATCCAGGTCGGTGACGTCGCCACGCTGTTGCTCGTCGCCGTCCTCAGGCCGGCCCCCGCCATGGTCGCCGAGATCGTCGACGGAGAGGCCGGCGCCGATCCGCGGCGGGAAGTAGAGGTCGAACAACATGTCAAAGGTAGCCCGGTGGGTCGGGCGCTTGCACATCGTCGCCGCGAACGCCGCATGCAGCGCCCCGCGGTCGAGCAGCCCGACCGCACCGAGCGCGCGGGAGGCGTCCACGGTCTCGGCGCTACTCACCGGCACCCCGGCCTTGCGCAGTGCGGCGGTGAACGCCACCGTACGGTCCAGCACGCTCATCTCGGCCGTCCCATCGCCTCAGGCCACGTCAGGCCAGATCACATCCGGTCAGTTCAGGTCAGCTCAGTTCGGACCGAGTTTGAGCTGGCCGATCGCCCGCGCCTGGTCACTCGCGTGCTTGAGGACGACACCCAGCGTGGATGCCACCGCATCCTCGTCCAGGGTGTCGATACCCAGCGCAAGCACGGTCTGCGCCCAGTCGATCGTCTCGGCGATCGACGGCGCCTTCTTCAGCTCCATCGCCCGCAGCGCCCGGATGGTCCGGACGATGGCCTCGGCAAGCTGTTCGGGCAGTTCCGGGACACGGGCGAGGACGATCTCCTTCTCCCGCGCCGACGAGGGGTACTCCAGGTAGAGGTACAGACAGCGGCGCTTGAGCGCCTCGGAGAGCTCCCGCGTCGCGTTACTGGTGAGGACCACGAACGGACGGCGGTTCGCCACAATCGTGCCGAACTCGGGAATCGTCACCTGGAAGTCCGAGAGGACCTCCAGCAGCAGCCCTTCGACCTCGACGTCGGCCTTGTCCGTCTCGTCGATCAGGAGCACGGTCGGGTCGTTGCGCCGGATCGCGGCCAGCAACGGCCTCGCCAGCAGGAACTCTTCGCTGAAAATGTCGTCATGGGTCTCGTCCCACGACTCGTCATTACGCCCGGCCTGGATGCGCAGGAGCTGCTTTTTGTAGTTCCACTCGTAGAGCGCCCGGGCCTCGTCCAGGCCTTCGTAGCATTGGAGTCGGATCAGCTCGGCATCGGTCGCGGCAGCCAGTGCCTTGGCCAGCTCCGTCTTGCCCACACCGGCCGGTCCTTCGACGAGCAGCGGCTTGCGCAGCCGGTCGGCCAGGAAGACGGTCGTGGCGATCGCGTGGTCCGCGAGGTAGCCTGCCGCCTCCAAGCGGCTGCGGACATCCGCCACATCGGCGAAGGCATGCTCCTGTAGCGGCATATACACCTCTCGTGTATGAGCTGAGAACCGTTTCCATAGTGCCAGTAATGGCCGCATGCAGGCGACATCAGCGCGGCCGGCACCGTCGGGAGGAAGGGAGCGAGGG
>NZ_CAUVXG010000039.1:41758-48859 GCF_963555885.1 Protofrankia sp. Cr2 | reverse complement strand
TGGCGACCGGCCGGCAACTGCGCCACTTCACCGGTGACGCCCGCCAGGCGCCGGACTCGGCGTCCTCCCCCGACGGGTCCCTGCGTGCCGTCGGTCACCTCGACGGCACGGTTGAACTGCGCCGCACGGATAGTGGCGACACACTCGCCACCCTGGTCGGCCTGGACGCGGGAGGTTGGGCCGTTCTCCTCCCCGACGGCCGATTCAAGATCGAAGGCGATCCGGGACGCTCACTGTGGTGGGTCATCAAACTGTGCCGCTTCGAGCCGGGTGATCTCGACAGACTCGACATCGACACCGGGCTTCCCGACCTTCGCCCATCCGCCGTCCGCCCGCGTGGACCGGAGAACGACCCCAACCGCCGCCGCTAGGCCGCTCCAAGCATGGGATCTGTCTTTCCGCAGGTCAGGCACCTCCCGCCCGAAAGCCGTAAAAGAAACACTTTTCCATCATCGGAACGATTGCTAACATGCGTTCTCAGAACTGCCTCCACAGTATGGCCGGAGTTGCCGCGGTACTCACGACGCCGGCCATGGTGACACGCGAACACCGTCGGACACCTGCGCATGCGTATTAACGCGTCGAGTAGAGGACCCACGCCGATGACGTCCTACACCCAACTACGCGGCCAGGTCGACGGTATCCGCCACGGGGCCGTTCCCGACTGGTTGACGCGGGCGCTGGTAAAGGTGGCAACCGCGCCCGATGACGCGACCGTACTGTGCCATCCGCTGGGATTCCTGTGTGTGCCGGTGTGGCGTTTCGACGAGGGTGGTGTCTGCGTGCACGTATGGACCCGGCGGGTCTCCGCGGCGCGCCCGACCACATCACCGGTGCACTGCCACAGTTGGGACCTGTACAGCCTCGTGCTGGCCGGCGAGGTGCACAACCACCTCCCGCGGGTCGTGCCGGTGGCCCCGGTACGCACGGCCCCGGTACGCATGGCCCCGGTACGCATGGCCCCGGTACGCATGGCCCCGGCACCCACCCATCGGCTCTTCGACGTACACAGTCACCACGACATGGACGAGATTCACGCCACCGGCGAGCTCGTGCGCTGCGAGCCGGGAAGAGCGGAGAGCGTGCGTGCGGGTGATGTTTACGCCATGGCGGCCGGGACGTTCCACCTGACCGACATCGTCGGCGGTGAGGCGGCGACCCTGGTGCTGGCGCACAACCGACCGGGCGGACGCGACCGAACGGTCGGAGCGGTCTATCTGCGGGACCATCGGGTGCAGCGGGCGCACAGCGATTCCATCACACGCAGGTGGGCGGCCCGAGCCGTCCTGCAGCTTCTCACCGGACCCCGGCTGGTCCTCCAGCCGATGTAAGGGCATACCTCCCCGCGCACCGGGGCCCGGGCCGCCGAACATGATATCGCCCTGGCAAGAAAAACAAGCCACGCAGACGACATCGCGCGTCACTTCAACCTCACGGTATCCCCACGCCATACTGGCTGAATGCCGCCACAAGCCCATCCGACCCGTGCGGGCCGTCCGTTGGACTTCTTCATCAGCTACTCCGGGGCCGATGGGCGCTGGGCATCCTGGATCGCCTGGCAACTGGAGACCGCCGGCTACCGCACCATGATCCAGAAATGGGACTTCGTTCCCGGCACCAACTTCCTGGATTTCATCGACCGTGGGGTGAGTGAAGCAGCCGCTGTCATCGCGGTCCTGTCCCACCGTTACCAGAGCTCCCCATGGACCCGGCTGGAATGGCTGGCCGCGTTCGACCCGGATCCGTCCAGGAACAAGCTCATCACCGTCCGCGTAGAGGACTGTGAACCCGACGGCGTACTTGCGAAGATTACGTTCGTCGACCTGGTCGCCGTGACCGACCAGGCCCAGGCCCGCACGCTGTTACTGGACAGGGTTTCCGCCGCACGTTCCGGACGCGCGAAACCGAGCGTTGGCCCCAATTACCCGCTGTCACCTTCTGTACATGTCGTCGCGCCCGTGGACGCACCGCCCACGGCAATCGGTCCATCGGTCGCTCCAAGCCGCGTCACGACCCGCAGGGTGCCCGCCGCACCGCCCGAGTACCCGCCGTCAGCGCGCTCCGCCCGCACGCCGCGGGAATCCGTCACGGTGCTGCACCTCGCCGCACCCCGGATACCCCGCCGCGACCCGAATGGCGGACGCTCCGCCGGTGAGGACCTTCAGGCACGGATCTGGGGGGACGTCACCCGCCTCGTCCACGCCGGCGCACCCCAGCCGGACCTCCTCGTCATCACCGGCGACGTGACCAGGTCCGGCCACCTGCGGGAGTTCGAGGAGGCGCTGACCTTCCTCGCCGGCCTGCGAGCACTACTCAGCCTCGAACCCCACCGGCTGGTGCTCGTCCCAGGAAGCCACGACGTGAACCATGCCGCGTGCCGCGCGTACTTCGCCGACCGCGACGCCGACGACATGGAGCCGACGCCTCCCTACTGGCCGAAGTGGCGGCACTTCGCCAGGTTCTTCCGCGAGGTCTACCAGGGCATCGAGGGCCCACTGTTCGAGGCCGACCAGCCCTGGTCACTGTTTCACGTCGCCGACCTCGACGTGGTGGTCGCGGGGCTCAACTCGACCATGGCGGACAGCCATCGCGAGATCGACCACTACGGATACCTCGGCGACCCCCAGGCGACCTCGTTCGCCAACCAGCTGCGACCATTCGAGCGGGAAGGGCTGCTGCGTATCGGCGCGGTATACCACCCCCCGCGGCCAACGGGCGGTGGGCCGGTCGACGAGGCAAGCGTGTTGCGTGACACCGCTGCCCTCGACCGGCTGGTCGCGGCCCGCCTCAACCTGCTCCTGCCGGGGCTGCGGGCGGGTGGCCAGGGCGAGTCCAGCGTGCTGCACTCCGGCCTGCCCGTGCCGCCGGCACCCGCACCCGGGCGACTCCAGCTGCTGACGCTCGACCCCGACGGGCTCACCCGCTGGACCGACGACGACGGCCCGGACCACACCCGGGCCGGGCACGCCGCCGGGGTGGAGAAACTGCGTCGGCGCTGGCAGTCCGTCGGCGTGACGTTTCCCAGCCCGACCACCGAGACCGCCGACGCCCCCACCGCTGGGCCGACCGGCACCCTCGTGACCGGCGACGGGTCCGACTCGGACGTCGGACCGCGCAGCGCAGCCGATCCGCTCGCCGGCCACCTCGAGCGAATCGAGGAGGTGTGCCGAACCCGGTACCCCGATGCCCGCATCCGCCTGGTCACCGGCCCCGTTCGGCATCTCCTGGTCACCTACGTCGAGGACGGCTACACCCGCCAAGCCCGGATCGGTGGCCACCTCGGCCTGATCAATCGGGATGACGTGGAGAAATTCGTCCAGCACGTCCACGCGGTGGAACCCGACCTCCGTTCAGAGATCGTCACCGATGTTCCCCCGCAGCAGACCCTGCGCGAGCAGGCGTGGCGCCGCCGGGTACGCGTACGCAGCTTCATCGAGTTCCAGGGCCTGTTGGATCTCAGTGACTTCGTGACGGACCAGACCACCCGGCTGGCCAACGACCCGCAGTATCGGTCGGGCCTGTATGTCCCACAGCGCTACCGTGAACTTGTAGGCACCGACCGTGAAGTCCACGACGGACTCGCCGAGGAGCTACTGCGACTCCTCGGCCAGGACGACGGCCGGTTCGTCCTGCTGCTCGGCGACTTCGGTCGGGGCAAGACCTTCGCCCTGCGTGAGATCGCCCGGCGGGTGCCCACCGAGCTGCCCCACCTGACGCCGATCTTCATCGAACTCCGCGCCCTGGACAAGGCACACACCGTCTACGGGCTGGTCGCCGCCCACCTTGCCAACCACGGGCGGAACCTCATCGATCTGACGGCGTTCCGGTACATGCTGCGGGAAGGCCGCATCGTGCTGCTGTTCGACGGGTTCGACGAGTTGGTGAACCGGGTCACCTATGATCGAGCAGCCGATCATCTGGAGACGCTCCTGCAGGCCGCCCAGGGCAATGCCAAAATCATCATCGCCAGCCGAACCCAGCACTTTCAGACCGGCTCCCAGGTACTCACCGCGCTCGGCGAGAAGGTCGGCCTGCTACCGGGGCGCCGGGTGCTGAGCGTCGAGAACTTCGTCCCGTCCCAGATCCGCACCTATCTGGTGAATCACTACGGCGGGGACGAGAAGGCCGCCGACGAACGCATGGCTCTGATCAAAAACGTTCAAGATCTTACCGGGCTGTCGCGCAACCCGCGGATGCTGAGTTTCGTGGCCAACCTGGACGCCGCCCGGCTGGCCGAAGTGGCGAAGGCCGGGCACACCCTGTCCGCGGCCGGGCTCTACCAGGAGATCCTCACGTCCTGGCTCCAGTTCGAGGTACGACGCGCTCAGGGTGTCCAGGGAACGCCGGTCACGCTCAGCCTCGACGACCTGTGGACGGCGGTACGGACCCTCGCGTTGATGCTGTGGGAGTCAAAGGAGTCGTTCCTGCGCCTTGACGAGATCAACGAGGTCGCGAATGCCCTCACCGCGTTGACAAAAGGAGGCATGTCCGCCCAGCAGGTCACCCACGCCGTCGGGGCCGGCAGTCTGCTGACCCGCGCTGACGAGGGACTGTTCGGGTTCATCCACTTCTCGGTGATCGAATGGCTCGTCGCCGATGACATCGCCCGCCGTTTCAGGCATGGCGAGGCCAACCCCGCGTTGCTGTCCAGACATCACCTGTCCGGGCTGACTGTCGAGTTCCTCTGCGACCTGGCACCCGGCGATGCGTGCCGGGCCTGGGCCACCGACGCGCTCGACAGTTCCGATGTCCACAGCATAGCCCGGGCCAACGCATTGAAGATCAGTTCTCGGCTTCGCACCCCCATCCACAGCGACCTGCGGGGACGATCGCTACGCGGCGAGGACCTCTCATACCGCGAGATGCGCGCGGTCGACTTCACTGGTGCGGACCTCACCGACGCCGTGCTGACCGGCGCCGACCTCGCCGGTGCGATCATGAGGAACACCACCCTCGTTGTCGCCCGCCTCAACGACGCCACCCTCACCGGCGCGGACCTCACCGGCGCGGACCTCACCCGGGCCCGTCTGCTCGGGTGTGACCTGCGGGATGTCATCCTCGACGGCGCGTCGCTGCGGTACACCGCGATCGTGGGCGGGAGGGCTGACCCCGGGGTACTGGCCGATGCGCGCCACCGGGGCGCGGCCGTCGCCCCTGGTCAGGATGTACAGGTCGAACTGGCACCGTCCGCGGTCGGAGTCTCGTTCGGCTTCGAGATCGGCCGGCTCCCGGACCCGGTCGCCTACAGCCCGGACGGTGCGATCCTGGCGATCGCCTCCGAAGACGGCGGGGTTCTCACCTGCGACGCGGCCACCGGCAGCCCGCTGCGGACCTTGCAGGGCCACCAGAGCCGCGCCTACGCCGTCCGTTACTCCGGCGACGTACTGGCCAGCGGTTCCAGCGACACGACCGTCCGGTTGTGGGAGCCGATGACGGGCCGCCCGCTGCACACGCTGCGCGGCCACGCAGGCTGGGTCTGGCCGATAGAACTGAGCCCGGACGCCAGCGTGGTCGCCGTCGGCGACAGCAGCGGCACCATCCGATTGTGGGATACATCTACCGGCCAGGTCCGCACGCACCTCACCGGGCATGCACCCCGGGTGTGGACGGCTGCGTTCCACCCGGACGGCAGCCTGCTCGCCACCGGCGACGACGGCGGCACAGTACGGCTGTGGAAGACCGCGACCGGCGAACTGCGCCAGGAGATCACCGGCACCCGGCCGGTGTACCGACTGACCTTCAGCCCCGACGGCAGCCTGCTCGCCACCGCCGGCGACGGCGGTGAGATCCGCCTGTGGGATTCCGTTACCGGCGAACTGCGCGAGGAACTCACCGGACACGAGCGGGCCGTGTACACGCTCGACTTCCACCCGGACGGGCATCTGCTGGCCTCCGGCGACGTTGCCGGCGTCGTCCGGCTGTGGGGTCTGGATGGAGCGCGGACCCGGCAGGTCGCCACCCGGCACACCGGCGCGGTGTACCGGGTGCTGTTCAGCCCGGACGGCACGCTGCTGGCCACCGCCGACAACGACCGGGTGCTGCGGCTGCTCGACCCGGTCACCGGTGAGCAGCGCCACGAGCTCACCGGGCACAAGGGCTCCGTCTGGCCGATGGCCTTCCGGCCGGACAGTGCCCAGTTGGCCACCAGCAGCAACGACGGCACCGCCCGGCTGTGGGACCCGGCGAACGGCGGATGTGTGCGGGTGCTGGCCGGGCACGGCCGGCGGCTGACCGCGGTACGCTTCAGCCCCGACAGCTTGCTCCTGGCCACCAGCGGGAACGACGGGGCGGTGTGGCTGTGGGATCCCCGGACCGGTGAGCGTCGAGGCCACCTGACCGGTGCCGCCGACCGCCTCACATCCGCCATCTTCACCCCGACCGGCGCTACGATCGCCGCGGCCAGTAGCGGTGGCGGTGGCGTGCACCTGTGGAACCTGGAGATGCCCGGCATCGACAGCATCGGAACCTACGAGCGGGAGCTGCGGGTCGAGACCGACCACGTCTGGGCGGAGGCGTTCAGCCCGGACGGCGACATGCTGGCGACCGCGAACGACGACGACTCCGTTGGGCTGTGGTACCGCTTGACGGGCCGGCATGTGCGGACGTTCGCCGACCACCGGGGCCGGGTCCGCTCCGTTGCCTTCAGCCCGGACGGCGCTCTGCTGGCCACCGGCTGCGACGACAAACTGGTGCGGTTGTGGGACGTCAGGACCGGTGAGTGCCGTCGTACCCTCCCCGGCCACGAGGACCGGGTGTATGCGGTGGAGTTCAGCCCGGACGGGGCCCGGCTCGTGAGCGCGAGCAACGACGGCACAGCCCGGCTGTGGGACGCCGGTACCGGCGAGCTGCTGCGTACCTTCACCCAGCACACCGGACGACTCTGGTCGGCCACGTTCAGCCCGGACGGCACCGTGCTCGCAACCGCCGGCGACGACCTGCTCATCCGGCTGTGGGACCCCGACAGCGGGCGCTGCCTGGACCGGCTCACCGGGCACACCCGCCGGATCTGGTCGCTGGACTTCAGCCCCGACGGTACCCGGCTGGCAAGCTGCGGCGACGACGGCACGGCCCGGCTGTGGGACGTCCGCCGGCCCGGCGCCG
>NZ_CAUVXG010000039.1:26701-41489 GCF_963555885.1 Protofrankia sp. Cr2 | reverse complement strand
CCGGGTGGGCGGCGTTGGCTCCCGACGGCGGGTACAAGGTCGGCGGCGACGTGGCCGGCGAGATCTGGCATGTCATCGGTATGTGCCGGTTCGAGCTGGGTGAGCTCGACGACTACCTGGACGCCGTGCGTCCGATGCCGATGGATGCGGTCTTCGGACCTCCCGCAGTAGAGCACCCACTACAGACCGCAGCAGACCCGCATAGATAGCATGTGCCCAGTGGCGATCGCCCGGATCTTCCTCCTGGTCGCGGCTGTGGTCGGTGTCTTCGTGCGGCCCGTGCGGTTGCCGAACTGGGCGGTGCCGGTAGCCGCCGCGGTGATGCTGCTCCTCATCGGTGCCATGACCGCCGACGCCGCGTTCGACGCCGTACGCCCGCTCCTTGCGCCGCTGGCGTTCCTGCTGCTGGCCGTGCCACTCGCGGTGATGCTGGACAGACTCGGCTTCTTCGCGGCGCTGGCCGCCCTGGTCGACACCGGCCCGAACCCGCGCCTGGGTCTGTGGATACTCGCCGCGGCGGTCACGACCTTCCTCAACCTCGACGCGTCGGTGGTACTGCTCACCCCGCTGTACATCCGGATCGCGCGTCAGCACGGGTTCAACCAGACCATGCTGGCCGTGCAACCGGCGTTGCTGGCCTGCCTGGCCTCCAGCGCGCTGCCGATCTCAAACCTCACCAATCTGATCGCCGCTGACACCTACGGGCTCGGTGTCGCCGACTTCGTCGTCAGGCTCGGACCCGCCTCGCTGGTGGCGGTGGCGGTCGGCTGGGTCTTCTACCGGCGGGCCGACACCACCGCCACGGTTGCGCACGATCAGGTGCGGGATCCCATCGACCCGCGGGCCTTACGGTTGGGAACACCCATCGTCATCTTCGTGGTGCTCGGTTTCACCGTCGGCGACCTCGTGGACATCCCCGCCTGGGCGGTGGCCGGTGTCGCCGACATCGTGCTACTGGCCCTGACCCGGACGGTTCGGGTGCGCGACATTCCCTACGGCGCGGCTGCCCTGGCCCTCAGTCTGGGAATCGTGGCCACCGCCGCATCCCCGCACCTGGGCCTCGGCGCCCTTTTCAGCGGTTCCGGAACCCTCGATCAGCTCCGGGTCGCAGCGGTCGCAGCCCTCGGCGCGAACACGATCAACAACCTGCCTGCCCTGCTCATCAGCCTGCCAGAGGTCAACGCGCATTCGGCAACGCTGTGGCCGCTGTTGTTCGGCGTGAACTTCGGACCTGTTCTCGTCCTGCACGGCTCACTGGCCGGCCTGCTCTGGCGTGATACGGCCGCCCGCCTCGGCGTTGAGGTGAGCGGCTGGCAGTACACCAGGCTCGGTCTTCGGATCGGCCTGCCCGCGCTGCTCGCCGGTCTCGCCGTCGTCATCGGCACCGGAACATTCATGGGCTAAGAGCGACCGGCATCTGGGACACTAAGAGCGCCCCGCGACGCCGAACCCGTCGACGTGAATGCATCAAGCTGAGGAGTTCACCGTGTCTTCTTCGACATCCGTCACCCTGGATGTAGTCCTCCTGCTCCCCCGGAATGTGCGGGAACAAGCGATCTCGTCGAGCAGAGCGCTGGCAGCGCGCATGGCGAGCAACGGCTTTCCGTCCCACTTCCGCCTGGGCGAACCGTACGATGCCGAGGCCGACGGCGGCTGCGAACCGCACGTGTCGCTGTTCATGCTCGCCGTCGCACCGTCCGAGGTGCCCGACGTCGTCGATGCGGTGCGCGAGGTCGCCACCGCGTCGACGCCGCTGCATGCCGTCGGGGACGAATATCGGCACAACCCGCATGGCGCGCCCGAGATGTACTTCGCCCGGTCCACCGCATGGGTTTCCCTCCAGCGCAGTGTGATCGAGGCGGTGGAACCACTACGCCGAGGACGGCTGCGCGATGTCGGCCCGTCCGGCGAACGTCTGCATGATGTGATGACCCGCCGGCCGCCGGCCGACCCGGTCGCCACCGCCCAGCTCGCCCGGTACGGCTACGACGAGGTGGCGGACGCCGACGGCGACCGCTTCAACCCACACGTGACGCTCGCCTGGCCCGACGACCCGAATTCCCGCATCAGCCTGACGGACCTACCACCGGCGCAGGTCTACTCCGGCGTCCTGTCGGAGATAGCGGTGTACGGCATGAGCCCGTATGGCACCTGCACCACCGGCCATGCGACATTCCCACTGCGCACACAGCGTTCGTCGACTTTTACGGGATCTTGACGCCGACGAGAACCAGCGAACCGCCGATCGACGGGAACATCCGCGCGAGGAAGCGCACGGAGAGACCTCGATCCTCCCCGCCCACGACCACGTAGTTGGAGCGGAACCCGACGGGCCGGAATCCGCAGGTGTGGAAGGTCCGCACCAGCGACGAGTAGGTGAACGGCCGTATATGCAGTGTCAGATACGGATGCAGGGCGTCGATCTGGCGGGGGCTCCGCCCGAGCAGAAAACGAACGCGGTCCTGCAACGTGGCGAGGTTCGGTGTGGTGACCACCAGCGCGCCACCCGGGACTAAGATCCGCCAGCATTCCCGGAGAAAGGCGACCGGGTCGAAGAGATGTTCGATGATCTCACCGGCGAAGACACCGTCCACGGTCGCGGACCGCAGGGGCAGCGGGTGCGAGAGGTCGGCTCGCACCAGGGGGATATGGCCGGATGTCGCCCGGTCGGGTCGCTGGGTAACCATATCTACCATCACGGTGCGGGCGCCGCGCCGGCACAGTCCTTCGCTCACGGTCGGCGCCCCGGCACCCAGATCGGCGATGAGGGGGCGCGCGACCCGCCGGCGCGTCTCACGCATCAACAGGTCGGACGCATCGGCTACCCGGCGTGCATGGTAGGGGGTACCGAGGTAGGCGGCGACCTGCGTTCCGTCCGGGTAGGAACGCAGGTTCGCGGCAAGGATCGGGTCCACGACGATCGGGGCGGCGACGATCAGGCGACGACCCGACGACACTCAGTAGGCACCCTCGCGACGCACGACGGCGAACAGCGTCCGCCAGAGGATCACGAAGTCCATGGCCAGCGACCAGTTCTCGACGTAGCGCAGATCCAGGCGGATCGACTCGTCCCACTCCAAGTCGGAACGGCCGCTGATCTGCCACAGTCCGGTGAGTCCGGGCTTGACCATCAACCGGCGATGTACGTCCCCTTCGTACCGCGCCACCTCCGACGGCAGCGGCGGCCGCGGACCGACCAGGGACATGCTTCCGTTGAGGACGTTGAACAGCTGAGGTAGTTCGTCCAACGACCATTTGCGCAGGAAGCGCCCGACCGGGGTCACCCGGGGATCATTACGCATTTTGAACAGCAGGCCCTCGGAACGCTCGTTCGCCCCGCGGAGCCCCTCCAGGCGCGCTTCGGCGTCGATGTACATCGAACGGAACTTGTACATCCGGAACGAATCACCACCGCGACCGACCCGGGTCTGCTTGAAGATCGCCGGACCCCGACTGTTCAGCCGCACCGCGATTGCGAGCCCCAGGAGCAACGGCGCGAAAATCATGACTGCGGCCAGCGCGAGACAACGGTCGACCAACGCCTTCAGGACCCGCCGGGCACCGGTGAGCTCGGGTTCCTCGATATGGAGGAGCGGAAGGCCCGCCACCGGGCGGATCGAAATACGGGGACCGGTGACGTCGGTGAGTGCGGAACTCACCAGAACGTCGACGTCGCTGCCTTCGAGAGCCCACATCACCTGTCGAAGCGTGTCGCTGTCCAGCTGCGGACAGATAGCCACGGTCGTCGCCCTCGTGGCCTGGATCGCGGTGTGGAGGCTGTCCAACGTTCCGACGATCGGAACCCCGAGCAGGTCGAAACCGCTTCGTTCAGGCAGGTCATGGCTGTGGCGGCCCGGGGAACGATCAAGACAGACCCCGACCACCGACCATCCGGACGTCGGGTCACGATGAGCCAGGCGGACGAGCGTCGCCGCCGACTCACCGGCACCGACGACCAACACCCGGTGCAGACAGCGACGATTTCGCCGCATATGGTGAAGAATGCCACGCCCACCACTCCGGCCGACAACCGAAAGGATGGTGGCGACCGGAAAAGCGATGAGAATGTAGCTTCGAGCAATCTCAAGTTTTGTCGCGTAGGAAATCACCGCGACGCACGCGGTGATCCGGGCCGCCGCGTTCACGACCCGCTTGAACTCCTCCGAACCGCCGCCGAGAAAACGTCCCTCATATGCACGCCCGAAAGCCATCGACAGCGCCCAGGCCACCGGCAGTAAGCCGCTTATCAGGATGTACGGCCACGAAGACTGTACCGGATGGTCACCAAAACGCACAAAAAACGCGATAATCGCGGCCAGCACGCAGCCCAGGACGTCGAACACGATGAGAAGGCGAACGTACCTGCGCTCCCAGGCGACCTGAGCACGGTAGCCCACCCGTTCCATCGCACCCGTGGCCGCTGATTCCGGGACCGCGGAGCGACGCCGGCGAGACTGCCGGCCGTCCTCGGCGATGTCGCCGAAGTCGGGCGCAGCTTGATCCCACATGTCGAAACCACGGACGAGGGGTGCCAATCTGGCCCCCGCCGCTGCCCGAGCGTCACCGGGCATTGTCTCCGTCACTGCCAGCCCCCCCAGGACTCGGACGATTTCTCACTGTCTGCAATCATAAAATCTTGATCCGCACGATCAGACGACCTACTGCCAGCGCTCCGCCACGACCGTGTGGATGTACCCACCCGAATCGTTGCGACCACCGCAGAACAATGTCGATCAACCAGGAACCAGCCTCCGCGGCGGCCGTGCAGGCGTCGTCGAACGCCGTGGCCGGCGGGTCGGATACCCGGACGGGCGACATCGTCGTTCGATCTCCGGCAGCGCGTACTCCGTTCCTCGGTGGGGCATGAACACCATCGCGCGACAGGGTCGACAGGCCACAACAGAACCAATCGCGGGCCCCGAGAATCTCGCCCGTGCCAACAGATCGGCAAACCGAGCCGCCGCGTTCCGGCCGCCGTTGTCAGATCCTACGGGAACCGTGAATGGCGTGTCGGAGCAACCGCGTGGATTACCACACGGAAAACCGTACCGGTACCACTCGGGAAGCAACTCGGCGACCCCTTGAGGCTACCGGAAGCGGTCGGCGAGGTGGCGCGGATCAGACATCCATGAACTTGTGGTAACCGATGGTAGCAGAGAATCACAGCCATCCACGATCGAGGACGAAGTTACACGCCGTAATTGCAGCATAATAACCAGTTTACCCGGAACGCCCACCTGAGTGCCCGTCCGAATGAGGTGCCCACGGCCCGACGGAGAAAAAATCAGTATGAACCAGAACAAAGCGCACTATTGCGCCGGCAGGTCGCGGCCGGACGCTACGGCAACGCCGCAACGAGATCAGCGACCGGCTTGCGAACCCCGGTGAAGAACGGCGTCTCCAACCGGGTATGCGCCCGCGCCCGGCTGCCGCGCAGGTGCCGAAGGCAGTCGACAATCCGGTGGAGATCGTCCGCCTCAAAAGCCAGCAACCACTCATAGTCACCGAGACCGAAAGCAGCTACCGTGTTCGCCCGCACATCAGCGAACTCCCGACCCATGATCCCGTGTTCGGCCAGCATGCCCCGGCGTTCGTAGTCGGGAAGCAGATACCACTCCAGCGACCTGTTGAACGGATAAACACAGACATACGCTCGGGGATCCTCGCGCCGGACATAGGCGGGGACGTGGTTGCGGTTGAACTCGGCAGGCCGGTGCAGGCCGACCCCGGACCACACCGGGGCCATGGCCCGCCCCAGGGCACTCTGACGGAACCGCTGGTAGGTCTCCTGCAGCAGATCCGGATCCGGACTGGTCCACCACAGCAGGACGTCGGCGTCCGCGCGGTACCCACTCAGGTCGTACACACCGCGGGTGTAGACGTCCTTGGCCAGTGCGCCGGCAAGCAGGCCCTCCACCTCCGCGACGATCCCACCGCGGTCCGCGGGTAGCGGGTCCCGCGCCGCGAAGACCGACCAGGAGGTGTAGAGGAGCTCGGCATTGAGATCGCGTGCGGACAGTGCGGAAGTTCCCGGGGAGATCTCGGTACCGGGCTGGATGGGGCCTGCGGCCGCACGACCAGATTCATGATCGTGCGGGCTTCGGCCGCTCGAAGTCTCGGACATGGCCCAATTGTCGCCCAGCCACCGCTGGCGGGCCGGGCGGTGCCCTCTGACCACCCGGTGCGCCTCACCACCCGGTGCGCCTCATCACCCGGCCCGCCCGGTCCGCACCGCCTCGTCGGCGCGTAGCACCGTTTCCGCTGCGGCCTCGCCGGACCGGACGCACGCCGGGATACCGACCCCGTCGTATCCCGCGCCAGCCAACGCAAGGCCGGCGGGCAGCGCCCGGCGTGCGGCCGCGGTCCGGTCCAGATGACCGGGCAGATACTGCGGGAGCGCGTCGGGCCAGCGTGTCACCCGGCTGGCCCCCGGCCGAACGGTCAGCCCGGTCGCGGCGGCGAGCTCGGCCGCGACCACGCCGGCAAGCTCGACATCGCCCCGCTCGAGGTCACGTACGTCGCCGGCCCGCCCGACGCTTGCCCGCACGACGGTGAGATCCGTACCGGCCGACAGATGCGGCCACTTCGCGGACACGAACGTAGCCGCCTTGACGACCCCGCCCGCACGCGGCGGCACCAGATAGCCGCTGCCGGGCGGCAGCCGCGCACCCCGGTACAGGAGAGTGGTCAACGCCACCGATACGTAGGGGACGGCGGCCAGCGGTGCAGCGGCGTGTGGCGCCACCCGCGCCAACAGTGCCCGGGCCACGGGCACAGGTACGGCGAGGATCACGGCGTCGGCATCGATCTCCCTTTCGTCCGACCCACCTGCGCCCGGCCCACTTGCGTCCGACCCACCTGCGCCCGAGGCAGCCGGTGTGGCGGGGGTGCCGGTACCCACGACGGTCAACCGCCAACCCGAAGGCGTCCGGGCCACCGCACGGACGCTCGCACCCAGCACGATCGTCGCCTCACTGGTGTCTGCGACGGCCGCCGCGAACCGTCCGAGGCCACCGCGGACCGAGGCGAACACCGGTGTTCCCACGGGATCCGCCGGCGCGGTGCGTGCTCGCACCCGGTACGCCCCGAGCAACAGCGAGCGATCCTCGGACATGATCGGTATCAGTTGCGGAACGGTGGCGCGCAGGGACATGGCATCGGCCCGCCCCGCATACACTCCGCCCAGCAGCGGGTCGACGAGCCGTTCGACGATCTCGCGGCCGACCCGGGCACCCACGTAGCCACCGACGGTGGGGTCGTCCGGCAGGACAGTACGCGGCAGCACCAGGTCGGCGGCCGCGCGGATCAGCCCGGCCGGTGAGAGCACCCGGGAACGGATCAGGCCGATCGCGTCGGTCGGCACGCCGAGCAGGGTCCGTGGCGGCAGTGGCCGCAGCCGGCCGGAGATCAGCAGCGAGGCCGCCGTGGTCGCCGGATGGACGATGTCGTGGCCCAGCCCGACATGGCGGGCAAGGCGTACGGCGTCCGGTACGCGGGTGAGAAACGACTCCGCACCCTCCTCGATGGGGAGGCCTTCAAACGAGGTCGTCCGCAGTTTGCCTCCGACGCGGTCGCCGGACTCGACCACGGTGACCTCGGCCCGGCCCCGCAGCGCATGGGCGGCAGCCAGCCCCGCGATGCCCGCTCCGACCACGACGACCCGCATGTGGACCCGCTCCTCCCGATCGCGGCCACCTGCCCGATGCGGCCACCGCGGGTCCAGTCTCCCTCCGCGCCCGGCAGACGAGTCGGGGCGCCCGGCAATATCACGGCGCCGGGGACAGAAAACGCGACCGGCGCTGCCGCGTGTCAGGCTGTCATGCCTCGTGAACCAGATCCACGATGTGGGCGAGTACGCCGGGATCGGTCTCCGGGAGCACTCCGTGCCCGAGATTGAACACATGACCGCTCGCCTTGGCACCGCGGGCACACACGTCGTGGACCTTGTCCGCCAGAACGCCCTCCGGCGCGAATACCGCGGTCGGGTCGAGGTTGCCCTGGACCGCGCGGTCGGGACCGATCCGCCGGGCGGCCTCGTCCAACGGGACCCGCCAGTCCACCCCGACGACGTCCGCGCCGGCCTCGGCCATGGCGCCGAGCAGCTCGCCGGTGTTCACCCCGAAGTGGATGCGCGGGACGTCGGCATGCTCGAATGCAGCAAGCACACGCTGGCTGTGCGGGAGCACGTAACGACGGTAGTCGGCCTCGTCCAGTGCCCCGGCCCACGAGTCGAACAGCTGGACTGCGCTCACGCCCGCCTCGACCTGGACCCGCAGATAGCCGATGGCGATGTCGGCGAGGCGGTCCAACAGTTCGTGCCACAACCGTGGCTCGGTGTACATGAGCTCCTTGGTCCGGGCATGCGTCCGGCTCGGGCCACCCTCGACCAGATAGCTGGCAAGGGTGAACGGCGCGCCGGAGAACCCGATCAACGGGATCGGCCCGAGCTCGTCGACGAGCGTGCGGACTGCATCGGCGACATACGGCACATCCTCGCCGCCGACCGGCCGCAGGAGCGCGAGCGCACCGCGGTCGCGGACCGGATCCGCGACGACCGGGCCCACCCCGGCGACGATGTCGATATCGACGCCGATCGCGACGAGCGGCAGGACGATGTCGGAGAACAGGATCGCGGCGTCGGTGCGGAAGCGACGCACCGGCTGCAGAGTGATCTCGGTCACCATGGCCGCATCGCGACAGGAGTCGAGCATGGCTGTCGCGGCGCGCAGCCGGCGATATTCCGGGAGCACCCGGCCCGCCTGCCGCATGAACCACACGGGCGTGTGCTCGGTGGACTCGCCGCGACACGCCCGTAGGAACGGCGCGTCGCGGAGTTCGGACCCTCCTGTGGGCGCGCCCGAGACTCCGCGCCCGGGCGCCGCTGTGCAGTACATGGCCTCGATGGTTGCATGCCGGACGCGCCGGGTGTTCAGGCAGCGACCTCGATCGTCGCGACGTCGGTCACTCTCGACCATCCCGAACCGGCCGATCACAGCATGAGACGGACCGGAGGATGCGACTGACCGGAGGATGAGACGACGGAAGGGACCCGCAGGTTGGCGACCGGACCACGGGCGGCCTCGGCCACGACTACCTTCGACGTGACGTAGAAGAAAATACTGTGGAGGCCCGAACATGCCAGCTGCGAGCGACACCCGCACGAACAGGGGCGAGACGCGGTTGCGTGCCATCGCGCAGGTTGTCTCGGTCGCCGAGGCGACGTCGTTTCTCCTGCTCCTGATCGCAACCACGGTCAAGTACAGTGCCGGCCACCCCGGCGGTGTCCGGGTACTCGGCCCGATCCACGGCGGGCTCTTCCTCGCCTACTGCGCGACGATGATCGCCCTGGCCCGGGGCCGGCGCTGGCCGATGTCGAAGACGCTGCTGGCGCTGGGTGCCGCTGTCCTGCCCATCGCCCCGTACATCGTGGAACGCAGATGGCTGCGCGTTCCCGCCGCGGGTCACTCACGGACGCCGGCAAGCGGCTCGCCCACGTCCACAGCAGCCCCGACGCCCGGTACCGCGCCCGGACTTTAGCGCACCACCACCGGCAACGCTCACCAAAGGCGACCAGACGGACACCCATGGGCATGCACGACACGCCGGGGTCGAATGCGTGGCAACGGGGCAGGTCCGTGCCACCGTCAGGGACGGTCCGAATGGGATGAGAGGGTCCGTGATGTCCACGAACCCTCCCGACATGGACATGGCCTGGGAGTGGTGTTCGGATGGAACGAGTCCATGTGGGCGCCGACGGGTTAACCCAACGGGTGTGCCCCGAGTGCGGTGACACACGCGATTTCGAGCAACCGCCGTGTTCGGACGGGCATGGCGTGGAGTGTCCCGACCGCGCATGCGTCGAGTGCGGAACGGCGCTGTTCATCGATCCGCAGCCGGTCGTCGCCAGGCCGGACCGAGCGTCCGTGGGAGTGCCACCGCGGTTCACCGGCCATCCGGTCCGCCACCGGTCCCGTCATGTCGCCTGACCGGGTGACAGGCGCGGGCAGGTGCATGCAGGTCCGGTCTGCTGCCCGGTCTGCTGCCCGGTCTGATCGTCCGGTCGCCCACGCTCTGTCGCGCGCCTGCGGTCCGGACGTCCTAACGTGACGTCCATGGGCGCATCGCTGTCTCCGGAGGGCGCGCCGGCAGCCTTCGTGGCCGCCACGGCCGCACTACGGGACGCGTTGGGACGGGTCCGGTCAGAGATTGCCGTACACGAACTCCAAGCACCTACCAGGCTGGCGCCGTATGCGTTCGCCATCGCCGGTGGCCTGGTGCGCGACGGTGACGAAGCCGCATCCGGGCGTCTGATCCTCCTCGTCGATCCAGTCGGGCACAGCGCGTGGGAAGGCACCGCGAGGTTCGTCTGCTATGCCCGGGCGGCTGTCGATCCCGAGATCGCCGTGGACCCGTGCCTGCCCGAAGTCGCCTGGTCGTGGCTGCGCGAGGCGCTGGAAGCGAACCAGGCCGCATACCGCGCGATGGGCGGCACCGTGACCATCACGAACTCGAGGCGGTTCGGCGTTCTCGCGGCGGACGGCGACAGCTCGGACGTGGAGCTGCGCTGCTCGTGGTCGCCGGACTGGGCCGAGACGACCGGGGCTGCCGGTCGCCGTGCGTGGCGTCCGGCCGAGGCAGTGGCCCAGCTGCATGCCTTCGCGGACCTGCTCGCCGCCATGGCCGGTCTGCCACCGCGGGTCTGCGGAGTGGTGTCGCTGTCGCCCCGCCGCGACCAGGCCAGATGATCATCGATGAGCACGGTACCGACCGACGCGGAATTGTGATCATGACAGTCATCATCGCACCCTCGTGCGCGATAGTCGAGAACTCTCTGCGCTTGTACGGATGCTGACGGTGAAATTGATCGCCCACTGCAGCCCCGATCACGAGCCCGCTGCGATTTGAGCCGGCCTCGTCCGCCCGAGTGCCGTTCGCAGTGGCTGCTTCAGACGTACCATCGCCGATCGTGACGTCGACGGTTCCGGACTCATCGCACCAGCAGGACCACGATCCAGATGGCAACGCGGAGCAGGCTCGACCGCTGCTGGAGCCGTCCGAAGGCATCCCCTCTGTCATCGTCGACGAGCCTTCGCTGCGGGCGGCCGCGGCACGGCTGGCCGCCGGTAACGGTCCGGTGGCCTTCGACGCCGAACGGGCATCAGGGTACCGGTACAGCCAACGGGCCTATCTGGTCCAGATCCGCCGCCACGGATCCGGAACCCACCTCGTCGACCCGATCGCGGTGCCCGACCTGTCCTGCGTCCAGGACGCCGTCGGTGCTGCCGAGTGGGTCCTGCATGCCGCCAACCAGGACCTGCCCTGCCTGGCCGAGATCGGCCTGCGGCCCACCACGCTGTTCGACACCGAGCTTGCCGGCCGGCTCCTGGGTTACGAGCGGGTGGGCCTTGGGATCATGGTCGAGAAGGTGCTGGGCTTCTCGCTCGAGAAGGGACATTCGGCTGCCGACTGGTCGACCAGGCCGTTACCGGAACCGTGGTTGCGCTATGCCGCACTCGACGTCGAGCTGCTCATCGAGCTGCGCGACGCCCTGCACGGCGAACTTGCCGCGCAGGACAAGCTGCGGTTCGCTCGCGAGGAGTTCGCCGCGATCGCCGCGGCTCCGCCCCGTGAGCCGCGGCCGGAACTGTGGCGGCGTACCAGCGGGATCCACCGGGTCCGCAACCGTCGCCAGCTCGCCGCCGTCCGTTCGATGTGGACGACCCGGGACCGGATCGCCCGCGAACGGGACATCGCCCCCGGACGGATACTTCCCGACAGCGCGATCATCGACGCGGTCCTGCGCAACCCCGCGGACGTCGAGGCCCTGACCCAGCTACCGATCTTCTGCGGCCCGCGGCTGCGCCGAAACGCACAGACCTGGTTCACCGCGCTGCGGGAGGCCGCCGGGCTGCCCGAGGGCGCCCTGCCACCGGCCGTCGCGGCCGCCGGCGACGGGCTGCCACCGCCGAGTCGCTGGGCCGATCGTGATCCGGTGGCGGCAGCCCGCCTCGCCCGGGTACGCGCCTGCTTGGGCGCCATCGCCACCGAGCGGACCATGCCCGTGGAGAACCTGTTGGAGCCGGCCCTCGCCCGCCGGCTCGCCTGGTCACCACCGGCAGCACCGGCAGCACCGGCAGCACCGGCAGCAGCCGAAATCGTCGCTGAGCTGCTGCGCGACGGCGGCGCCCGGCCATGGCAGGTGGAGCTCACCGCCGGCCCGATCGCGAGCTGCCTGTCAGATCCGCCGGAACTGCCAGCTCCACCGGAACGGGCCGAGTCGCCGCAACGGGCCGAGTCGCCGCAACCGCCGGAACCGCCGGAACCGCCGGCGGGACCAGCAGGGTTACCCATTGGTAACAACCTGCCGTAGGCTTCGGTGTGTCGGCGACCACGCCGACACCGGCTTTGTCCGGGTCCCCCGGTCAGGAGGCACAGGTGTTCCTAGCTGCCAGGGACTCCGTCCGCGACGTCGTGTTCGTCGACGGCGTCCGCACTCCCTTCGGCAAGGCGAAGGGGGTCTATGCCGAGACACGCGCGGACGATCTCATCGTCAGGGTCATCCGTGAACTGCTACGGCGCAACCCGTCGCTGCCGGCCGAACGGATCGACGAGGTGGCGATCGCCGCCACCACCCAGACCGGCGACCAGGGCCTGACCATCGGCCGGGTCGCGGCGATCCTGTCCGGTCTGCCGCAGTCCGTACCCGGCTACGCCGTCGACCGGATGTGCGCCGGGGCGGTCACCGCGGTCACGACGACCGCGTCCGCGATCGCCGTCGGCGCCTACGACGTGGCGATCGCCGGCGGGGTCGAGCACATGGGCCGCCACCCGATGGGCGAAGGCGCCGACCCCAACCCCCGTTTCGTCTCCGAGCGGCTGGTCGACCTCTCCGCGCTGGTCATGGGGCAGACCGCGGAGAACGTGCACGACCGCTACCCGACGATCACAAAGGCGCGGGCGGACGCATACGCCCTCGCCTCCCAGCAGAAGGTGGCCAAGGCCTACGCGGACGGCCGGCTCCAACCCGATCTGGTTCCGGTAGCGGCCCGGCACGTCGACAGTGGCTGGGATCTCGTGGCGAGCGACGAACCACCGCGCCCGGACACGACGTTGGCCGGACTCGCCGGCCTCAAGACCCCGTTCCGCCCTCACGGCCGGGTGACCGCGGGTAACGCGGCGGGCATCAACGACGGCGCGACCGGATGCATCCTCGCCGCCGCGGACGTCGCCGGGGAACTCGGTCTCACCGCGAAGATGTCCCTGGTCGGCTTCGGCTTCGCCGGCGTCGAACCCCACGTGATGGGGGTCGGGCCGATCCCGTCCACCGAGAAGGCCCTGGCCCGTACCGGCCTGTCCATCGACGACATCGGGCTGTTCGAGCTGAACGAGGCCTTCGCCGTCCAGGTACTGGCCTTCCTCGACCACTTCGGCATCGCGCAGGACGACCCGCGGGTAAACCCCTACGGCGGCGCGATCGCCCTGGGGCATCCGCTGGCCGCCAGCGGCGTACGGCTGATGACCCAGCTCGCCCACCAGTTCGCCGAGCGTCCCGATGTCCGTTACGGACTCACCGCCATGTGCGTCGGCCTCGGCATGGGCGCCACGACCATCTGGTCGAACCCGCATTTCAACGACGCGTCCAACGCGTCCGACGCGTCCGACGTCCCGGGGGCGGCTGGAAGGCCGAAGGACGCGCGACGATCGTCAGATCGCACGGCCGGCGGCCGCAGTCCCCGGAGCACTAACGGGACCGGAGAGTCAGCATGAGCGCGACCGACACGCCGACCCTCGATCATCCCGACGAGGTGGTGACGCATGCCCACGTGCGCTACGTGCAGGTACCGGATGTCGCGGGGCCGATTGCGCTGATCACCCTTGACAACGGCCTGGACCACACCCGACCGTCGACCTTCGGCCCCGCCGGGCTGCGCAACCTGCTCGCCGCCGCGGCTGAGATCGAGGCGCATGCCCCGGCCGTGTCAGCCGTCGCCGTCACCGGCAAGCCGTTCATCTTCCATGTCGGCGCAGACCTGTCCTTCCGGTCGTCCCGCACCGATCCCCGGGCGGTCCGGCCTGCCATTCACGCGTTGAGCGAGCTCGGGCACACTGCGATGCGCCGGATCGGCGCGGGACGCCTGGCCGGCGCCAAGGTGCCCACCTTCGCGCTGGTCAACGGCGCGGCCATGGGCGGCGGCCTGGAACTGGCGCTGCACTGTGACTACCGGGCAGTGTCCAGCGCGGTCGCGGCGTTGGCCCTGCCCGAGGTCTTCCTCGGTCTGGTCCCGGGGTGGGGCGGGACCCAGCTGCTACCGAACCTGGTCGGCGCGGACCGTGCGGTCACCATCGCCATCGAGAACCCACTGAGCCAGAACAGGATGCTCAACGCCGCTGCGGCGGTCGATCTCGGCCTCGCCGACGTGCTCCTGGAGCCGGCGGACTTCCTGGAAGAGGCCTTGCGCTGGGCCGGGCAGGTCATCCGCGGTGAGATCGACCCGGCCGCCGCGCGGACGCCGGTGCGGCGGGGGCAGGCCTGGGCCGGTGCGGTCGCCCGTGGCCGGGCGCTTGCCGACACCAAGCTGCACGGCGCCGCGCCCGCGGCATACCGGGCGTTGGAGCTGATCGAGCTCGCCGAGACCGCTGATCTCGACTCCGGCCTTGCCGCCGAGGCCGACGCACTCGCCGACGTCGCCGTCACTGACGAGCTGGCCGCCGGCCTTTACGCCTTCGACCTGGTGCAAAAACGGGCGAAGCGTCCGGTCGGCGGGCCCGAGGCGACGCTGGCTCGCCC
>NZ_CAUVXG010000039.1:8555-26439 GCF_963555885.1 Protofrankia sp. Cr2 | reverse complement strand
GGCGAGCCAGCTCGCGCTGCTGTTCGCCCGGCGCCTGGAGGTCCCGGTCGTGCTGACCGACGTCGACCGGGCCCGCCTTGACGCCGGTGTGGCCGCCGTCCACACCGAGATCGACAACCTCCTGGTCAAGAAAAGGCTCTCCCCGGACAAGGCGTCGCGGCTGAAGGCGAGCGTGACCGGCTCGCCGGACCTCACCGCGTTCGCCGACGCAGACCTCGTCATCGAGGCCGTGTTCGAGGATCCCGCGGTCAAACGGCAGGTCCTGACCAACCTGGAGGCGGTGCTCAGCCCCACCGCCCTGCTGCTGACCAACACCTCGGCCCTGTCGGTCAGCGAGATGGCGTCGGGGCTGGCGCACCCGCAGCGGGTCGCCGGGCTGCACTTCTTCAATCCGGTCGCCGTCCTGCCACTGGTCGAGGTCGTCCGGGGCAGGCAGACCGATGACGCGGCCATCGCCACCACCCTCGCGGTCGCGAAAAAGATCAAAAAGAATGCGGTTCTCACCTCCGACACGCCGGCGTTCGCGCTCAACCGCCTCCTCATCCGCTTCATGGGCGAGGTGCTCGGCGCGATCGAGAACGGTACCCCCCCGGCCGTGGCCGACCAGGCGCTCGAACCCCTCGGCCTGCCGATGTCCCCGCTGGCGCTGGTCGGGTTGGTCGGCCCGGCGGTTGTCCTACACGTCGCCGAGACCCTCCACGCCGCCTATCCTGACCGCTTCGGCAAGCCCGAAGGTCTTGCCCGGCTGGTCGCCGCCGGCCGGACCGGGGTCTACTCGGGGACCGGGGACCGCCACGAAATCGATCGGGAGGCCGCCGAACTCCTGCGGATCCATGCCGACGGTGACGCCCCGGTGCTGACCGGTGAGCAAGTGCGGGATGCAGCGCTGGCCGCGCTCGCTGAGGAGATTCGGATCATCCTCGACGACGGCGTGGTCGCCGAGGCGGCGGATGTGGACCTGTGCCTGATCCTCGGTGCCGGCTGGCCGTTCCACCTCGGCGGCATCACGCCGTACCTGGATCGCACCGGCGTCAGCGAGAAGATCACCGGCCGCCGTTTCAGCCCGCCGGGCGTGGCGACCATTTCGTAGCTGCCGGGCTGCCGGGCGTGCGAGAAGAACCACGATCGCACGCCCTTTGTCCGGTTGGTTGCTCCGGGGCCGCCGGCACGATTCCGGAAGCCGCCGAGATGACCGAACGAAGACTTTCGAGGGCGTTTGACTGATCGCAATTTGACGGGTGACGTTCACTTCCCGGACACCGCTGTTTTATCCGGCGATCATATTTTCCGGACCATCCTCTCCTATCCTCCAGCACAGACAGAACGGTCAGGTCGGGTACAGACCAGAAGGCCGCCGTTGACGGGGGAAAACGGAGGCGACGGGTGCCACGTCAGCTCATGCGACATAGGCTCATCGAAGCGGCGACCCAGGTTATTCGCACGCGCGGCCTGGCTGTTGCGACGTCCAAGGAGATTGCGCGCGAAGCCAACGTGGCCGTGGGCAGCATATACAATCATTTTGCCGACAAAACGGACCTCATCACCGCGGTGATGCTCGAAGGCATGCCAACCCTCGACGACGCTCTCGGCCAGCTGCGGCTCCGCGTCGGCCGCGGGACGGTACAGGGCAACCTCGAGGAGCTGTCGCAGGCTGCGATCACGTTCTTCGCGCAGTATCTACCGCTGGCCGGGGGGCTGTTCACCGACGCCGAACTGCACGCCGCGGTGCGAACGAAGCTCATCACCGATCGTCGCGATCTGTCCACGGTTCACGATGGTGTGGCGTTCTATCTGGCCCAGGAGCAGCAGATTAACCGGATCAACCGGAATGTCGAGCCCAGTGTCGCCGCTGCGGTGCTCCTGGGCGCATGCAGCCAGTATGCGCTGCTCACCCACATGTCCCAGCCGGACACCCTGCCGGCGGCGGCCCGGTACGCCACACTCACGGTGTTCATGATTCTTCCCGCGCTCCAGCCGGATGTCGCAGCTACCTGATGACACCGGTTACGGGGAACCCGAGGGTGGTGATACCGGCACGTGCCCGGTGAGTTGCCAGTCCGTGCCTGAGGGCGGACTGGCGGACGGTCCGGGCTCGTGTGGACGCGGCGCCCACCACGCGGGCTCCAGCCGAAGTCCGGTAAGGGTGTCCGTCTCGTCCCAACGCTCGTGGTCGATCAGGAGTCGCAGCAGTCGGAAGCCCTCCTCAGCCTGGGCTGTCTCCGCCTGCACGCTCGCCGGCGGCGTGCCCCCTGCGGACCGGGCACGGCGCATCGCGGCCGCCAGCTCACCCGTGGACGCGTCCGTCCGGACAGCGGGTTGACCGAGCCGGCGTGCAAGGCCTGCGAGCTTAGCCTCGTGTGCGACCGCGACCACCGGGGCACCGGCTGCGGCACCGGCGACGAGCGCGTGGAAGCGCATCGCGACGAGCAGCCTGGCCGAAGCGGCGCTCGCCCGTGCCTCAGTCAGGTCTGCCGGCGGTGGCAGAACAATGCTGCCGTCCAGCCGAGCATGCAGATATGACGCTATCGCATGGTCGTCCATGCCCGAGGTACCGACCTGCCACGGCTGAAGAAGTACCTGCAACCCGTCGGCGGCCTGCTCGGTGAGGGCATCCGCGAGCCGGTCGAGCAACGACCAGAGCTCCCGTCCGCTGGCCGCTAAATGACTGAGTGCAACGAGAATCGTGTCGTCACGGCCACTGTGCCGGCTCCCGGTATTGTGCCGCCCCCCGGTATGCAGGGGCGGGTTCAGCAACGTCCACGCGGGATCGGAGCCGACTCGAAACGGTGTCGGTGCACCGCAGTTCCGCAGCAGGTGTGCGGACTCCTCGTCACGGAGAACGAGAAGGTCGATACGGCGGACCAGCTCGCGGGCAAGCCATCGCGAAACCGGATCGGGCAGCTGGCCGACACCGACACCGACCGCGGCCACCCGACGTCCCAGCGTTCGCGCCGAGGTGACGAGTGCGAGTGAGCGCGTCAACAGCGAACGCGCTGCCCGGCCCGCGCTCGGGTGCAGCGTCTTGAAAATCGTTCCACCACCGATGACGATCACATCCGCACCCCGCAGTGCCTGGCCGACCGCCCACGGATCGCCGCTGTCGACGGCATCACATCCATAGGTGTACTCGGTCCATCCTGGACGGGCCGTGGTGACTACGAGATCACAGTCGGACAGCGCCCGCAGGAACGCCTCCAGCAGCGCTTCGTCGCCCGGATTACGCTGTCCGAACGCGCCGGCCAACAGCACCCTTGCCACCGGTCACCTCCTCGTAGAGATCGAGATGACGGCTGGCCACGGTGGGCCAGGACCTACCGTCGGCCAGAAAGGCGTTCGCCGTCCGGATCCGGTCGAGTTGTCCCTGGTCCCGTGCGAGTTCCCGCAACCGGTCAGCAAGCGCCGCCGGCGTTCCCGGTATGGTCATCAACGGCGGGGCGCCGACGCAATCGGCAAGCGCATGTGACAGCAGTACGGGGGTTCGGTAACCGAACGCCAGAGCCAGGACGCCGCTGCTCGCGTGCGGTTTCGGATACGGCAGCAACGCGAGGTCGGCGGCCGCGAACCACTTGCCGACCTGCTCTTCCGGTACGTACCCGACGAACCGCACCCTCCCCGCGAACCGTTCGCGAAGCCCGTCCGCGTAGCTACCCGTTCCGGTCATCCGCGGATGGTCACCGCCGGCAACCACAAGCTGGACGGTGTCACCGGCCAACGCGGCTGCCTCGCAGGCAAGCTCGAGGCCCTTGTAGGGCGCGACGAAGCCGAAGCAGAGAACGGTCAGCCGACCGTCGAGACCGAGCGCGCGCCGACTGTCCCTGCGATCCGGAGTGACAAGCTCCTCGATCCCATGTGGGATGAGTACGGCGGACGGTACGACATCGGTGAACGCACGTTCGTGGACCACGACCGCGTCGGCCAGTCGGCTCACCGTACGCTGCAGGCCGGCGAGTCCGCCGCGCGCCACCGGCGCCGGCACCATTACCCGATGCATCCGTGTGTACTCCGGTGTGACGTCCTGGGGTGAGACCACCTGGTGCATCGTGACGACAACCGCAGGTCGGCCACGGCGGCGGGCAGACAACGCCGTCACCAGCGACGGCAACGCCGCGGCGCCGCCGTAGAGGAACAGCTCGTGCTGCAGATGGATGATCGGAGCTCCGGTCTCCCGTGCCGAACGCCAGGCCGCCAGCAGCGACCACGGTCGGTCACCGAAAGAGCGATGGACGGTGAGCACGGGGCCCTCACCTGGGATGGCCGCGTCCGACTCCACCATCTTGATCTTAGGAGCGACCACCGCGACCGTCGCACCCGCGTCCACCAGCGACGTCGCCAGGTTCGCCGCATAGGACGCGACACCGCTCGACCCTGCGTGCTTCGCGCCCCGCGGGGGATAGGGCGCAACGAGTGCTACATCAGGCCGCGACATCGACAACCTGCTGACCTGTCACGAGCGGTGCCGGCTGGACCCCGGGTTCGGCGGGGACGGGCGTCGGGACCGGCAACATCCGATGACGCAGCCACAATCGCAGGAGCGAGCGGCCCATGCGGCGGCTGTCCGCGAACAGATTCAGCCGCGAGCCCTTCTGGTCAATCCAGACGGTGGGCACCTCGGCCACCTCACATCCCAAGGCGCGGGCCACGATCAGAAGATCGACGTCGAAGAGGAAATCACGGGCGGACAGATGTGGAGCAACCTGCTCCAGGACATCCCGCCGAAGCACCTTGGCGCCGCACTGGGTGTCGAAGTAGGGCAATCTGAACATCATGCGAACCAACGTCGAAAAACCGAAACTGGCCGTCCGGCGTCCCAACGGACGGGCTACCGGCACGAGCGAGGCCGGATGCCACCGACTGGCCACAGCGGCTCCGACGTCCTGGGCGACCGCCGCGAGTCTCAACAACTCCCCCGGCGGGGTGGCGCGATCAGCGTCGACAAAGGCGACAAGTTCCGCATCGGTTCGCCGGAGCGTCTCAATTATCACGCCGCCCTTGCCGAGCTTCGGGTAACGATACATGTGCAATCTGCCATCGGCGAGCTGACGACTACGAACGATCGCCGCGGTTCCGTCGGTGCAATGATCCAGCGCCACGAGGAAGCGAATGCCCGGTGCGTCTAGCGCACGCAGGTAGCTGTCCAACGTACGACCGATCCGATGCTCCTCGTTGTGCGCGGGAATAATGATGTCTAGATGCATTGCACTCCCTTACCAGGAGAGTCCACAAAGGCGGGAAACACATTCACCGACAGGTCGCCGGATATATTTCAAAAATTCGGCGACACAAGCCGGCATACGGCATGATGGCCAGCCGCTGCCGGCCGCAGTGCGATCTGTTCCGCCCGCCCCCTCCCCCTGGGTCCCAGCGTTGAAAATACTCATTTGAGAAATCCAAGCAAGGTTCTACCCGGCCAGTTTCCTGGCCGTGACCGCCAGGAGACGTCAAAGTTGCGGTTGCATGGCTGTTTGCTCCAGGCATGGTGTCCATAGCTGGAACTCCGGGTAGAGTCCGAGAGAAACGCTACGATGCGTTACCGTGGATGAATCTGTGTTCAGCGTCGGGTTGAGATTCCGGCCCCGACCCGCCTCGAGCAACGTAGGCAGTCCGTCACCACCAGACACCAGACACCAATAAAAGCCAAAGAACAGGATCGACCGAACGCCGCTATTGTGCGGCCCACAGGCTGCCGCGGTGATGTCGGCCGACGGCACGGATCGGCACCGACGACGGCTGGCGGCGAAGCGCACCGCGGCAGCGCCGACACCGAATGTCTCCACGCTGGGCGGCACGCCCGCACCCAACCGCGCAGGGCACCGACTCATACGGCTCGAGATCGAGCTGGCCCACATAGTCCCCGACCAGTTGACGGCACCGGCAATGCACTACATCACAACAGAGAAGCAACTCCCCACGACGATGAAGCCGCCATTCATGACCGCACTCCCCACAGGACCTCAGCTGTTGACCTGTTTTCATTGTCCGCCCCCGATTCAGGCCGGCGGCGTACGCACCGCCGGCGGTTTCCTCGTCCGAATGTCTGTGCTGTGTATCGGGCTCGGGGTTCACCCACCAGCCGGCGGCACCTGTGTGGTGGTTGACGAGGAAGACGCAGCCGGCGGTGGCGCCGTCGCCGCGGGCGGTGCCGACGCCGTAGCAGCCGGCGGTGGCGCCGACGCCGTCGCCGCGGGCGGTGCCGACGCCGTCGCCGCGGGTGGCGCCGACGCCGTAGCAGCCGGCGGCTCGGTTGATGCAGGCGCCGTGGCGCTCGGGGTGACAGCCGGCGTCGGGTCCGGCGGCGGCACTGCACCGGAGGTGGGTGTCGGCTCAACCGGGCCGGCCGGCGACGGCGTCACAGCGATGGCGGAATCGGTTGGTGTCGGGGCCTGCGACAACCCGGCATCGGGAGTCGCCTGGCCGCCTGGCGCAGTGACGGCTGGCGCAGTGACGGCTGGCGGCTCGCCGGCGACGACACCGCCACCCGGATCGTCACGGACCGGTGGGATCGTGAGTGGGTCAATCGCGCTGCCGTCGGCGGGCGGCGGTTGCACCGCGAACGGGCCGACCGTGGTTATGCCTGTGCCACGCGTCGCCTGTGAGAGTCGGACCGCACCGAGGTAACCGGCCAACCACAGGGGCGTGATACGGACCACGTCCCCGGTCTGCGGCGCGTGGATCACCAGGCCGCCACCGACGTACATCGCGACGTGATGGATCGTCGCTGGATCGGAGCTGTCGTAGGCGTAGAAGACAAGGTCACCGGGCAGCAACTCGGCCAACACGACGGCCTGGCCGACCCGGGCCTGATCCGCGGCCACCCGGGGAATGAGGATCCCCGTGCTCGCGAACGCCCGCTGGGTGAGCCCGGAACAATCATAGGAATCCGGACCTTCCGCACCCCACTCATAGGGCCGGCCGAGCTGGTCGAGTGCAAACCGCAACGCAGCTCGGGCCTGCGGTGACGGACCGAGACCAGCGAAGTCCCGCGCCTGCGCGACGGTACGCCAGAATGCCGCCTCACGTGTGAAGGCCGTCTCAGGTGTGGTGGCCGTCCCGGGTGTATCGACAGGTTCGCCGGTGAGCTCCGGCACCGCGTACGCCTGCCGAACAAGATCGCGTAGATCAGCCCGCAGCGTGGTGTCCGATTGCCCGATCCAGCCGCCGTACAACCCGGAGCCGAGGACGGATCCGGGCGTCCGAGTGGCCGACGCCGGGACCGGCGACTGCAGCCAGGACGCCGACACGGGACCTTGCGAACCGCCCAGCCCGCCCACCGCCATGGTGGTGACCAGCACGATGTGCGCGAGGTGTCGCAGCTCGTGCCCGCCCCGCTGTGACTGCATACTCCTCCGTTCATCCGGGCGGTTGTCCATACCCGTCACCAACAGGAATTCAGCCTCCGCCCCGGTGTGCCGCGAGGCGGCACACCGGTAAACCCGATCACGGCTGCTTCGTACAACCCACTCGGCGCTGCGCGAAAAGCATGATCGCACCGCCTTCGGCCCGCCGGGTGCCACCGCTGCCGGCCGTTGTTCCCCCGTGGGCGATCCTCGCGCCCTTGTGCTTCTGCACGTTATACGGAGAGAGCACCGTCACTCCAGCACGTCAGTCGACCAGAAATATTCGATCATGAAAACCCGACGGACCAACCTTTGATCCAGATCCCGAATCGACACCCGGCAATTCAACTGTCGTTCGAAATCTGTACACTGAACATTTATAGATCAAAGTGTCGTTGTTCAGAAGAGAAATCGGGTATGGACGGCCACGCAACCAACGGCTGTTCGCCGGATGCGACCGGCTCCACCAACTGGCCACCCACCGTCCATGGCGAATTTGCCATGGCGAGACAGTCAGGAAATGCGGCGAGGACAGAGTTGGAAACCGTGATCGGGTCGATCTCCGTCTGATGCGGGGAGCCGACTTGGGGGGACAAGGAAGCCAAGGGGTCATGGCGCGGCGACGCCGCGCGTGCGGATCTTTTCCGAGCACTTCGCATGCGACCATGCATTGACCGCGGCGTTCCCATCCACCCGCTGGTATCCCTGCGCCCTTTCGGGCCGGCGCCGCCCCGACCGCGGCCGACATCCAGACAGCCAAAGGCGGTGCGACCCACTCTTTCGCGCCGGTGAAGGCGCGCAGAGACAGCGGGGGAACAACCGATGGCGGAGGATGGGTCCGGTCTGTGCCGGCTACGTTACGGTGGGCTGGCGTGACCGTCACCGCCGAGAATACGACGTTCGTCGGCGCCACCGGCATCTCACTGCCCCGTCGTCGGATCGTGGCCGAGCAGGTCATGGTCATCGCCGGCCAGCTCGGCGCGGGCGGCGGCAATCTCCTGTTCTCGATCGTCGCGCTGCGGCTGCTGAGCCCGGGCGACTACGCCGAGCTGGTCACGTTCATCGCTCTCTATCTCCTGCTGCACGTCCCGGCGGCCAGCCTGTCGGTGGGTAGCGCGATTGCGCCGGGCGACGAGCGTGCGCTGCGCCGCGCCGGGTTGGGCCTCGGCGCGGGTGCCGGCGCGGTCCTCGCGGCGACGAGCGTGCCGCTGTCCGGCGTGCTGCATCTGTCGACCGGGCTCCTGCTCGTCCTGGCCGCCGCGGGCCCGGGTGCGGGGCTGCTGGCGCTCGCCCGGGGGAAGCTGTACGGTGCCGGGCTCGTCGGCGGGGTCACCGCGAGCCTGCTGGCCGAGCCGGTGGGACGGCTGACGCTCGGCGTGGTGCTGACCGCGGCGCTTGGTCCGGTCGGCGGAGCGGTGGCTGTGGTCGCCGCCGGCTACTGCGCGCTCGGGATTGCTCGGTGGCGCGGTGCCGGGGTGGCACAGTCAGCTTCGCACAGCGCCACCGGCGCGAGCCGGCAGACAGCGACGATGGTGGTGTTCCTGCTGCTCGCCGTCCTGGCGAACCAGGATCTCCTGTGGGCGAACGCGCTCCTCGGGCGCGACCAGGCCGCACTGTTCGCGGTCCTGTCAACGCTCGGCGGCGTCGCGGCGTTCGCGACCGCGACCATCCCGATGGTGCTGCTGCCACGGGCCGCGAACCGTGACACCGGGGCCGTACTCGTCGCACTGGGCGGGGCGGCCGCGGTCGGTCTCGGTGCGCTCCTGGTCGTCGCGGTGACGCCGACCGGGGTCTGGGTGTCACTTCTCGGCCCCGCCTACGCCGAGACCGGCCGGCTCGGCGTCGCCTATGTCGGGGCGATGGCGATGTTCGGTCTGGCCCGGGTGCTGGCCGCGGAGAACTGCGTCACCGCCGGCGGCCGGACGTCGAGCATCGCGGTCGGGGTCACCGTGGTCGGCCAGGCGGTCGGCATCGCGCTCTTCCATGACGACGCGCGCTCGATCGCGCTGGTCACGTTGGCCGCCATGACCACGCTGACCGTGTCGGTGGGCACCGTGACCATGCTGCGCGCGCGTCCCGCCGCCGTGGGCACCGCATGGCCGCTCCGCCTGCGCCAAGTGATCGCCAACCACACCGGGTGGGTGATCGCGGGCCTCACCGTGCTCGGGATCGTCATCCGGCTCCTGTCGCCGCACAGCATCTGGGTCGACGAAGCGATCAGTATCCGCCAGGCCAAGCTCTTTCCGTTTCACGAGTCGATCCGCGCGCTGCGGGACACCGACGTGCATCCGCCGCTGTTCGCCACGGTGTTGTGGGTGGAAGTCCACCTGTTCGGGACCGGCCAGTTGGCCGTTCGGTTGCCCTCGATCGTGACCGGCAGCCTGATGGTGCCGATGCTCTACCTGGCCGGCCGTGAGCTCTACGACCGCCGGGCCGGGATGGCCGCGGCCATCCTCGGCGTCTTCGCCCCGTTCGCGGTCTGGTACTCGCAGGAGACGCGGATGTACCCGCTGTTCCTGCTGTTCGGAGTCAGCGCCACCTGGGCACAGGCACGGGTGCTGCGGGTCGGCGGCCGCCTGTCCTGGGTGATGTACACCCTGGCCAGCGCGGCGCTGCTGTGGACCCATTACTTCGCGACGCTGCAGATCCTCGCCCAGCAGATCGTGTTCGCCGTGATCGCCTGGCGCCGGCGCGGATCACGCCGCGCCAGTCGGGACGGGCCGGACATCGTGGTGCCGTGGTTGACCAGCCTGGCCACACTGGCGTTGCTCGTCGCGCCGCTGGTGCCGTTCGTCAACGCTCAGCTCCACGCCTACAACGCCCGTGGCGGGGTGGGTTTCGCCGCGCAGACCAGTGACGTCACCGCCGCTGGTAGCCATCCGCTGCTCTCGATCTACTCGATCGGCGCGAACGGGGTCTGGGCTGTCTTCGGGTACCACTCGGACGCGATCGTGGCCACCCTGGTCGCGCTGTGGCCGCTGGGGATGCTGGTTGCCTTCCTGCTGCTCGGTCGGGGCCATTCGCGCAGCGCGTTGTCGATCGCCGCGACCGTACTCGTCCCGGTGCTGTTTCTGTTCGCGCTCGGTACGCAGAAGGACAACCTGTTCGAGGTCCGGTACTTCGTCGGTATCCTGCCCGGACTGCTCCTTCTCGCCGGCCGTGCGCTCACGAACTGGTTGCGTACGACGGCGGGAATCGTGCTCGGCGTCGGGCTGGCCAGCCTGACACTCGTGGTTGCGCTGGCGGACCAGCAACTGAATCCGAGCGACCCTCGCCTGTACGACTTTGACGGTGCGTTGAAGCACGTCACCGCCCATGCGAAACCAGGCGATATAATCATATATTCGCCGATCTTCCTGGTCGATGTCGTTGATTATTATTCACCGTCGGTCCCCTCCTATGGTCCCGGCTCCGGAGCACTGGCACGCGCCAGAACCGCCCGCCACGTGTTCGTCGTCGGAAGCTTCCTGTCCGATCCCAATGTCGCGGTGGACACCGGCGCCCTCCTGGCCCGGCTGGAACAACGCCGACAGGTCGTCGACACCTTCCACGCCCCTCAAGTAATCGTCTGGGAGCTGCAGTGACCTTCACGCCGAGCCGGGAGACCCTCGCGGACAACCGCCGCCTGTCTCCGGTGCCCCCCGCGGCGCGCCACCCGGTCACCGTCGACAAGAGGACCGGCACCGGCACCGACACCGGCACCGGCACCGAAACCGGCACCGAAACCGAAACCGGCACTGTCGCGGACCCGCGGCTCGCGCCGCCGACGTGGCAACCGATGGGTTCGGGCCGGCCGCTGCGGCGTCGGATGTTGCTCCTGCTGCCGCTGAACGTGCTCGCCTTCTGCTGGTACTTCGGCTGGCTGCTGGCGCCCGGACGGGTCGGCAACGCGTTCCTTTACACCCTGTTGCTGCTCGCCGAGGCATTCAATGCGGTGCAGGCACTGGGATTCTGGTGGACCTGCTCCCGGGAGCGCGTACGCCGGCGCCGTCCGCGGGCCAGCGGGCAGATCGCCGTGGACATCCTGGTGCCGGTCTACAACGAACCGGTCGACGTGGTGGAACCGACGGTGGCCGCGGCGGTTCGGCTGCGGGGCGCGCAGGTGCGCGTGTTCCTGTTGGACGACGGCGACAACCCGCAGATGGCCGCGCTGGCCAGCCGGCACGGTGCCGGCTACATCACCCGGGCGGAACACCACGGCGCAAAGGCCGGCAATCTCAACCATGCACTCGGCCGAACCTCCGCGCCGATCGTGGTCGTCTTCGACTGCGACCACGTGCCGCACCCGGATTTTCTTGAAGCGACGCTCGGTCACCTCGACGACCCCGGCGTGGGCTTCGTACAGACGCCGCAGTACTACGCGAACGCCTCGACCAACGAGGTCGCCGGGACGTCATGGGCACAGCAGGCGCTTTTCTTCGGTGGGATCGCGCGGGGCAAGGACGGCCTGGGGTCGATGTTCTGCTGCGGAACGAACATCGTCTTCCGCCGTACGGCCCTGGCGGAGGTGGGCGGATTCCCCGAGGATTCGCTGACCGAGGACTTCGAGCTGTCGATCCGCATGCACAGCGGCGGGTGGCGGTCGGTCTACGTACCCGAGGTACTGGCCAGCGGCCTCGGGCCGGCTGACATGGCGTCCTACACCAGCCAGCAGCTGCGGTGGTCCAGAGGCTGCATCTCGGCGATCCCGGCCGTGCTGGCCGCGCAGCTGCCCCGGCGGTTGAAGGCGCAGTACCTGCTGTCCGCCGGCTACTTCCTGTCCGGCTGGACGGTGCTCATCTACATGATCATGCCCCTGGTCCGGATCCTGTTCGGCGTCCAGCCGATCACCGCGGCCAGCGCCGACCAGTTCTTGTTGCACTTCGCGCCCTACTTCGTGGTGGCTCTCGGCACGGTCGCGCTGGCCGGGAACGGCAGCTACACCTTTGGCGCATTCACCCTGCAGAGCGCGAGCTTCTGGATCGGGGTGCTGTCCACGGTGCGAGCGGTACTGCGCCGACCCGGCCGCTTCGTCGTCACGCCGAAGCAGGGGGCCGGGTCCTGGCAACCGTCGGTGGTCGTGGTGCCTGTCGCCGTGGCCGTGGTGCTGATCGCCGCCTCGATCTACGGGCTGACGCAGGACCAGAGCCCGGGAATGGCGAACAGCATCGCGTTCGCCGGCGTCCACGCCGCGCTGATGCTGCGCGGGGCCGCGCCGGCCCTGGGATGGCGGGGCCGGACGGCGCGCGCCGCCGTCGCGTCCGAGGCCACGCCGATCGCGGCCTGACCGGATCCGCCCTGGCATAGCAGAGCGGCCAGGTATTGACAGCGCTCTATGAGCGCGCGCATCCTCGGCGCCTAAGGTATAGATGGTGGTCGATGAGCGTCATCATCTGATCTTCTGAATCGAGGTGCGCTCCATGAGCGACATCACTGACATGACGCAGCAGCTTGATCCGGCAGGCCGACACCAGGTCTACGTGATGGTGACGCGGCTGGCCTACGACTACGAAACGAGCTTCGATCGCGCCGAGGTCGAGCAGGTGTTCGCCGACTCCTACCAACGGCTGGCCACGAAGGCCCGGGTGATGACCTTCCTCCCGACGCTGGCGGATCGCCTCACCCGGGAACGGCTCGAAGCGCTGGGCACGGTCCGCGGACTGATCGCCAAGCGGGTCCCGGAGGTGCTGTTCGTCTGCGTCCACAATGCCGGGCGCTCCCAGATGGCCGCCGCCTTCACCCGCCACTACGCGGGCAACCAGCTCCACATCCGAACCGGCGGCTCCGACCCCGCCGACGGCATCCACCCCGAGGTGATCGCCGCGATGAAGGAACGCGGCCTGAGCCTCGACGAGGAGTTCCCCAAGCCGCTGACCGACGACATCCTCGCCGCCGCCGACGTTGTGATCACCATGGGTTGCGGGGACACCTGCCCGTATGTTCCCGGCAAACGGTACGAGGACTGGCCGATCGACGACCCGGCCGTGGCCGACCCCGACAGGGTCCGGACAATCCGCGACGACATCGACACCCGGGTCCATGGCCTGCTCGCCAGCCTGCTCTCCGAGCTCGTCCTGCCCGCGGGCTGACCCGACTATCGGCCGCCGCTGCGCACCCGATCCACTTCCGGTCCCCCGGCACCCTGGGCCCCGCTCCAGGCTCAGCCGAAACGGCCGTTGACGTAGTCGGCGGTCCGCGGGTCGTGCGGGTCACCGAACATCTGCTGGGTCTGCCCGTACTCGACGACGTGGCCGGGACGCCCCTCCTCAGCGAGGAAGAACGCGCAGTGGTCGGATACCCGCGCAGCCTGTTGCATGTTGTGCGTCACGATGATGATCGTCACATCCGAGGCGATCTCGGCGATGGTCTCCTCGACCCGGCGGGTGGATGTCGGGTCCAGGGCCGAGCAGGGCTCGTCCATCAGCAGCACATCCGGCTCGACGGCCAGGGATCGGGCGATGCACAGCCGCTGCTGCTGTCCGCCCGACAGCGCCCCACCCGGCGAGCGCAGCCGGGTGCGGACCTCGTTCCACAGGCCGGCCCGCAGCAGGCACCGCTCCACCAGGGATTCCTTGTCCTTGCCCTTGATCCCGGCAAGCTTCAGACCGCTCGCGACGTTGTCAAAGACCGTCATGGCGGGAAACGGGTTGGGCTTCTGGAAGACCATGCCGATCCGCCGGCGGGTCTCCTGTGCCCGTTTGTCGGCGGCGTAGATGTCCTCGCCGTCGAGCAGAACCTGACCAGCCAGGGACGCGCTCGGGATGAGCTCGTGCATCCGGTTCAGGATCCGCAGGTAAGTGGACTTGCCGCAGCCCGAGGGACCGATGAGCGCCGTCACCTCGCCGGGTCTCATGGTCAGCGATACCCGGTCAAGCACCTTGCGCTCGCCGAACCATGCGGAGATGTCCCTGGTCTCCAGCGCCGCACCCGAAACCGGCCCGGTGCGCTCGCGGCGGGCAGCGGGGATCAGCCCGGTCGCCGTCGCCGTCGCAGTCACCGCAGTCGCCGGATCGGCCACGCCCGGTAGCTCCTCGGTCGGCTTGTCGAGCGCGGGGATGCCGATCATGGGCGCGTCGGACATGACGTCAGTCCTTTCCAGTCGGACGATGTGCGATCGTGCTGTTCCGCGCACCCGGCGGCCCAGCGGGCTCACGCAGGTTCACGGGCTAGAGCAGGTTCGGAAGCAGGCGGGCGAGGCTTTCGTAGACGTTCCAGACCACCGCTACCAGCACAGGTGCGCTCAGAAGATAGGCCGACGGCGTCTCCCAGCGGTGGAACAACCAGGTCGCGAACACCACCGCGACGAGCAGCACCTGTGCCCACAGCAACAGGGCCAGCGCAGCAGCGGGCTCGCCGGCAAGCGAACGCTCGTCGGCGTAGATGGCCGGGCGGGTACCGGCGGAGGGCATCGCGGCGGTCGTCAGGTTGGCCGTGACCGTCAGCGTGTGCGTCGGGCTGACGGCTGGCGCCGAGGTCACCAGCGTGATCCGGTGGACGGACCCGGTCACCGGCGTCGGTGGGGTGCGCCCGTCGCGGACCTCGACGACCGTGAATTTCGAGATGCCCAGACCGGTGGTCGCGATGATCTGATCGCCGGTCCGCAGCTTGTCAAGCATGCCGAAGGGCGCACCGAACGTGGTGCGCCGGCCGTAGACGACCGCCGTACCGGCCTGTCCCGGCAGCGGTGTGTCCCGCCGATGGCCCAGCCCGCGGGTGAGCGCGCCGCTGGTGGTGCCCTCGACCACGACCTGACGGACCTTCAACCGCGGAATCTCGATGATCGCCACCGGCACACCCGGCGTGATCGGTGGTGCCACCGGAGCGACCTCGTCGCCGACCTGAGCGAGCTGGCCGCGGAACGTCTTGTAGAGGTTGTCCTGGGTCCGGGCCTCCTGCAGCCCGGATACCACGAGCAGATAGCCGACGAAGCCGAGCATCAGCACGGCCAGCGTGATGAGAACCCGCCCGACTGCGATCACGATGACCGCCCGACCGCCCACCGGCGGGCGTGGCGGCTGGCGTTGTGGCCGCCTGCCCCGGCTCGGCGGTGCCGCGGTCGGTGCCGCGCCCGGTGCCGCGGTCGCCAGCGCTCCCGGTGTCGGTACCGGTGCCGGTGCCTGAGTCGTCACGCTCACCCCGTCTACTTCCACATCCGCGGCAGGACCCGGGTCAGTGACCGCGTCGATGCCGACGCAGGTCCGCCGTGTGAATACCAGACGAGCCCGAGGCCGAGTGCCACCGAGCCGAGTCCGATCACGATCAAGAGCAGTATCGCGTGCCGCCCGACGCCGGTGGACTCCACCAACGGTCCCGTCCGGGCCGAGGTGGTGAACGCCGCGGTGGAACTCGCCTTCGGCGTGGCCCGGGCCGACGAGCTGGCGCTGGCCCGAGCCGTCGCACTGGGGCGAGGACTGGCCGTACCGCCGCTGGTGCCGGTCCCGGCACCAGCACCAGCACCGGCACCGCCGGCGGTGGTCCCGGCACCGCTGGTCCCGGAGGTGGTACCACTGCCGCCCGTCCCGGACGCCGTCGTGCCGCCCGCCGCGGACCCGCTACCAGCGCCTGAGGATGTGGCCTGCGCCACCGGCGACGGGCTCGCTGACGCCGTCGGTGTGCCGGTCGATGCCGGCGGCGCGGCCTGAAGGCGCAGCGCGGCCTCCACCGTGCCCGCCTGCGCGACCAGGTTCGCCGGCAGGCTGAGGTAGCCCGCGGGCAGCTGGCCGTTGTCGATCCCGTGTTCCTGGCCCTTGGCCGCGGCGAGGTTGATGAAGTCGGCCATCTTGGCGGCCTTGGTCTTGTCGATACCGCCCGTCGGGACCATGGCGTAGTGGACCAGCGGGAGCGGGTACAGCGCCGGGTCGGTCGCCGCGTAGTCGGCCTGGCGGACGCCGCTCGCATCGACGCTCATGGCCTTGACAGCCGCCGTGACGGACGTCTCGGTCGGGGCGGTGAAGGAGCCGGCGGCGTTCTTCAGTTCCGCCTGCGGCATGCTCAGGTTGGTTGCGTCCGCGCTGTCATACAGCACGAACAACGAACGGGCACCCTGGCGCGCCGCCGAGTAGGACGACGGCTGGTGGCTGGGGTCCTGGTCGGAGATGGTGCTCGGGTCCTTGCCTGCCGGGGCACCGGCCGCGGCTTGGCGGACGACCGCGTCAAGCCCGCTCAGCGGGGCGAAGGTCATGTTCATCGCCGACGTCGGGTCGACCGTGCGGAAGGTGTCGAGCGGGTACTGCACGTTGCCCTTGTTCCACGCGTCCAGGAAGTAGTTGCTGACGTGCATGCCGTACGGATCCTTGGTGCCCTTGAGGAAAGCACTCGCGTCCGGGTCCGCGGCGAGCCAGCGAGTCACCTCGTAGGTCAGGTCCTCGCCGTCGGCCGTGAGCACCGGCGGGAAGTAGTTCTGGGCGGTGAAGTCCTTCGCCCAGTCGACGCCGGGGTTGAGCGCCTGGAACTCCGGGTCCGCAAAGATCGTTACCGGGTTCCCCGTCGTCCCCGGGTTGGGGCAGTACGCGCTACCCGGCCCGGTGATGGGCGCCGTGGGGTCGCAGCCGGGCGGTCCGCCCGAACCGTACAGGCCGGGATAGGACTGCGTGAGCAGCTTGGCGACCAGCCGGGCGTTGAGCCGCAGCGAGGTGATGGCCTTATGCGTCACGGGGTCGTCGAGCAGGAAGCCCAGCGAGATGGCCGATACCGCGAGCGGCGCGTAGGCCACCGGATTCGGCCCGGTCGCGCCGGTGGCAGCCGGACGCGTGGTCAGGGCCATGTCGACGGTGCCGGCGGCAAAGTCCGACCTGGCCTGGGTGTCGCCGAGCAGCGAGTAGTCGACGTTGAGCGCGGGCGTGCCCGCGCACGAGCGGGCCGTCCAGCTCAGCATCGCCAGGTTGACCACGGGAGCGCCTTCGGAGGTGAAGTCGGGGTTGTTGATCGAGCATGCTCCGGCGCCGAGACGGAAGGTCAACGGGATGGTGAGGTGCGGCGTCCAGCTGTTCACGAGCTCGGCGGCCGGCGTCGTGAGCTTCCACAGAACCAGCGAGCAGGGCCGTGACGCGCTACAGCCCAGGCTGGTCAGCTCACGCCCCGTCTCGACCACGAAGTCGACGCTGCCCGTCCCGTCCGGCGCAGTGATCGCTTTACGCCTGTTACCCGGCCCGTCCGGACCCGCGCCGTTGAGCCCGCCGAGCGCGGTGGGATCGGAACCCGACGCCAGGGTCTCCGATCCGTAGCAGTCGGCGGCCGACTTCGGGTCGGGGCGGCACTGGTAGATGCGGACCTCGTTCGTCGACAGGTCCGCCCCGCTGGATGGAAAGCCTTTCCAGCTGAGGTGGATCGCCTCGAAACCGAGGTCGGTCGTCTGGCTGACGGTCACCGTTGCGTTCGCCCCGATCGCCGGTGCCGGGACGGTCGTCGCCATCGGGGCGACCGCGGCCCGCGCCGGCGCCGCTCCCGGCAGGAACAGGGAACCGGTGAACGCCACGACCGCGCCGGCCAGCGCGAGGGCGACGCCTACCCGCCCCCTTACCAATCTCGGTGACACGTCTTCTCCAGCCGGGGAGGGATGCACCGCAGAGCCC
>NZ_CAUVXG010000039.1:2435-8206 GCF_963555885.1 Protofrankia sp. Cr2 | reverse complement strand
GTGCCCGTGCCCGAGGTAGGCAGCGAGATGAAGCCCTCGTTGGCGCTGAGCGGGTGGGTGCAGATGTAGCCGGCCTTACCGAAGACCGGGGTGTAGCCCGACCAGATCTTGTCCAGGCCGGTGCTGCCGGGCTGGTTCTTGAGCACGTTGAACAGCAGGCGGCCGAACTTGCCGGACGGGTTCAGGGAGTAGGGGCCGGCCGCGCCGTTGGCGACGTCGGGGACCGTGGCGGGAACGCTGTCGATCTGGCGAACGGTGAAGCCGTTACGGTTGTCGACGTCGCCACCGCGGGACTGGGCGACCCACTTGCCGGCCGAGTACGGCACCAGCGCGTCGCCGATCGTGTCACCGGCCTGGAGGTTGGCCTGCAGGCTCACACCGCTGTTCTCCTCGAGGGTGGCGGGCTGACGCACGCACGCACCCGGCACGAGGGCCGCGTTCGGGCCGTTCACGTCACCACTGTTGGCCAGTGCCTTGAGGAACGAGTTCCGCGTACCCGACCCCGACTGCGGCAGGTACGGCTGGATGGGCGAGCTCGGCAGGGCCGAGTTGATGGTGTGCCAGTCGGTGAGGGTGCAGCTGTAGATGGCGGTCAGCTGGGCCGTGCTGACGGTCTTCGGCGTCAGCTTCGGCGATACCGGCTTCGCCGCCCAGGTCACCACGTCCTTGGCGTAGGCGATGAAGGTCTTGTCGACGTCCGAAGCCTTCGTCGCGTCCGGGTAGCGCGAGGAACGGGCGAAGTCGACGCACACGCCGGACACGTTGTAGGCCGCCGGGTCGTTGTTCAGGGCCGTGACACCGGCGCTCGAACCGTTCGGCCGGGCGTAGTTCGCACAACCCGCCTTCGCCGTGATCGGGGTCGTGCCGGTCGCGTTCCAGCTGTAGAGCTTCTTCGACGGGTTCGTCGCGTTGTACGACACCGAGTAGTCGTTGATGATGTTCTGCGTGGTGTCTGATCCCACACCGACGATGTCGCCGGCCGCGGGGGTGACGCCCGCCGGCGGGTCGGCCAGAGCCGGTCCGCCCATGACGCCCACGGCCAGCGCCGTGGCCGTGATGGCGACCGTGAGGGCCGCCTTCTTCGGAATGTGCATGTTCCACTCCTCGTGGGGAACGGTTTTCACACGGCGACGTGCAACCGTCGCCCGAGCCGTCAGGTGGCTCCGGTATGAGATTTCCATGCCATCGATGAACACGGCCAGCCACCCGAGGGATTTACCGGGCAGCCACCAGGTAACCATTTCGTAAACACCGGTGAATATGCGTTCACAGGCGGCCTTGATATTTTGCCGGGCCGGCGGCGGAATTCTCGCCGCTCGGGTGCCGGTCATGCTGAAGGCGAGCGCCGACGCAGATGCGCGCTCAACAACGGAGGAACGAAGAAGGCGGCCAACACGGTGAGACCGGCGAACACGAAAAGGACGTTCGCCTGGTGGCCGCCCTGGCGTAGGCTGGATACCGATACCGGCGCCGCGGAGATGTCGCCACCACCGGAACCATTAGAGCCGCTCGATGTGTTCCCACCGGTGGCGGTGACAACCTGCCCGGTCTCCGGGTCGATCGTCGTGCCCGTACCCGCTGCCGAACCGGTGCCGTTCGCCGAATCGCCGCCCGTCCCGGTGCCGCTGCCACCCGAACCGTCGCCCCCGGACGTGTCGCCCGAACCGCTGCCGGTTCCGCTCCCACTGCCGCTACCGGAGCCAGAACCAGTACCGCTGGTCGAGCCGGTACCGCTGCTCGAACCAGTACCGCTGGTCGAGCCGGAACCGCTGGGCGTGCCGGCCGTTGTCGAGGTGCACGCCGCCGCGCCGACCTTCGCGCAGTCGGGGGGCCGCGGCGCGGTGTTGAGCACCTGCAACGCGGGATTGTTGCAACTGGCCAGGGTCGGTGGAGTGATGTGCCCCGGTATCCGGTTCATCTGGTCGAAGCCGGCCTGCACGAGGTTGACCGGCAGCGGTGAGAATCCGAGGTTCTCCGCCTTCTCCTGGCCGGCGCACAGGAAGTAACTCATGAACGTCGTCAGCGTCCGTCCCTTGTCGGCGGTGAAGCGCCCGACCTCCGCAGTCGGAACAATCATGTAGCTGTAGCTTGAGACCGGGTAGACGCGGGGGTCGTTGTAGACGTAGACACCGTCGAGGTTCTGGGTGAGGTCGGTGTTGATTTTCGCCTGCGTGAGAGCAACCGCGACATTGCCCGCAGTCGGCTGGACGTAATATCCACCGGCGTTCAGGATGCTGGCGACCGGGAAACCCGAACGCTGGGCGTAGGAGTACTCGACGTAGGTGATGGCGCCCTCGCCGTACGGCGCGGCGACATAGTTGGCGACACCGCTCGAAAGCGCCTGACCCTTTGCCCCGGGAAACGTCGGGTAGAAGGACTGCAGGCCGCAGTTACCGGAAAAACCCGCGTACTTTCTGCAGAAATCCGCCCACAGCCCGGGGTACTGCTTCGACATGTAGAGGGTGAACTGGGCGGAGGTGCCCGAACCGTCGGAGCGCAGGACGGGGGTGATGGCCTTGTCCGGCAGCTGTCGGCCGTTGTCCGCGGTGATGGCCGGATCGGACCAGTTGGTGATGACTCCGGTGAAGATCTTGGTGAGGGTCTCGCCCGAGAGTCGAAGGTTCGTGACCTGTTTGCCCGCGACGGTCAGGTGATACATGAACGACGTCCCGCCGGCGACGATCGGCAGATAGGCGTAGGGCCGCCTGGCCGCGAGCGGCAGCTCGTCGGTGTCGTTGCTGCCCGGGATCCGAGGCTGGAACGGGATCTCGGAGACGGCGAAGTCGTTGAGCCCGTTCCAGTAGTCCGACCGTCCCGACGACGAGCCGTTACCGGTGTAATTGACCGGCAGCCCGTTCTTGCGGACGTCGCGGACCCACTGGCTGATCATGATCTCGCTCCAGGTGGAGCCAGATCCCGCAACAGCGGCATAGGGGGCGTCGGCGCTGGCCGGCGGGCTCGCCGCCATCGCGACCCCGCCGATCGTGACCGCGCTCAACGCGATCGCGACGAAGCGGGCGACCAGACGACGACCCTTCTCGCCTGCGGTTGGAGAGCCTGGGCGTGTCTTCCCGGGCAGGACGGCGAGCATCTTCTAGGACACCTCCGCGGAGCGGCGCTTCTGCCGGCGTGAGAGCGCTCCGGGGTTGCGACCACCGACAACGCGGGCGATGACGAACAGCACGAGGACGATGACGAGCAGCGTCAGGGCCGCGCCATAGGCACGTGCGACCGACTCGGGCTGTGGAAACTTGACGTAGTTGAGGACGTAGAGCGGCAGCGAGAGCATCGCGCCGTGGGCCGGGTCGGCGTTGAGGTCGTTGGTGAAGCCCGCCGTGAGCAGCACCGGCGCCGTCTCGCCGACGCCGCGGGCAACCCCGAGGATGACCGCGGTCAGCAGGCCCGACCGGGCGGTGGGCAGGACCACGTGCCACACGGTCTTCCACTGGCTTCCGCCGAGGGCGAGGGACGCCTCCCGCAGACCACCGGGGACGATCCGGAAGACGACCTCTGCCGTCCGGGTGATGATCGGCATCATCATCACTGTGATGGCGAGCGAGGCGGCGAACCCACACCGGTTCGTGCCGAGCGACAGCACCACGGTCGCGAAGACGAACAGGCCCGCGACCACCGAGGGGATCGCGCTCATCGTGTCGACGATCGTGCGTACCGGCCGGGCGAGGGGACCGCGTACCTCGTTGAGGAACAGGGCGGTGGTGATCCCGAGCGGAACCGAGATCAGTACCGCGACGCCGACCTGCAGCAGCGTGCCCACGATGGCGTGGAGCGCGCCGCCGGAGTTCAGCGGGTCCGATGGGGCCGTCACCGACATCGTCTGGGTGAAGAAGTTGAGGTGCAGCGCGGTGTAACCACGAAACGCCGTATAGCCAATGATCAAGGAAAGTATCGTGACGACCGTCAGCCCGGCGGCGTGGCAGATCACCGACATGACCCGGTCGGCCAGTGCTACGCCGCGGCCCTCCCGCGAGAGCACGACGGTCGAGTAGACCGCCAGGAAGAGCACGTAGCAGCACAGCCAGAAACCGACGGTCCCCGACAGCGGCAGCAGCCGCTCGAACAGAACCCAGGTCAGACAGAGTGCGCACAGCGCCGACCCACCGATGGCGAGAACATCGTCTGCGGTGACCTGGGCCGGGCGGATCCGGATCTCCGGCGGTGACTCAGGCAGCGCGGGTCCGGCCGGGTTCCGCACTGTGCCGGGCACCGGGTGCCCGAGCGGTGAAGTCGTGGTGATCGCCATCAGATCTCCGTTGCCTCGCCGGAACGGGACCGGCTGATGATGGTCGAGGCGAGCGCGTTGACCAGCAGTGTCAGGGCGAAGAGCACCAGGCCAGCGCCGAAGAGCGCCGCCAGCCCGAACGACCCGGACTCGTTGTAACGCAGCGCAATGAGCGAGGAGATCGACATCCCGCCCTGCTCCAGAATGTGGATCATTCGTCCGGGCGAGGCGAAGAGCGGTGCGATGATCAGATAGACGGCGATGGTCTCGCCCAGCGCCCGCCCGAGGCCGAGCATGACCGCGCCGACCATGCCGCCTCGGCCGAATGGCAGGACGACCGCGCGGATCATGCCCCAGCGGGTGCCACCGAGTGCCAGCGCCCCCTCCCGTTCGCCGGCCGGGGTCTGCGAGAAGACCTCACGCATGATCGATGTGATGATCGGCGTGACCATGAGTGCGACGACAAGCCCGGCGATGAAGGTGGACGAGGCGTACTGACCGAGACCGGTGACCCCGCGGTGGGTGCGGAAGAACGGAAACCAGCCGAGATGGTCGGCCAACCAACGGCTCACCGTGATGGCCCGGGGCTGGAGGAAGAAGAAGCCCCACAGCCCGTAGACGATGCTGGGGATGGCGGCCATGAGATCGAGCAGGGAAACCATCGGACGGCGCAACCTACGCGGCGCGTACTCCGACACGAACAATGCGGTACAGATCGACAGCGGAACGGCGACGACGAGCGCGACACTCGCGATGAGGATCGTTCCCAACAGTACTGCGCCGACACCGAACGTGTTCGAGCTCGGCAACCACTGGGTCTCGGTGAAGAAGGACAGGCCGACCTTCCGCAGGGCCGGCAGTGCCTTGTAGAGCAGAAAGACGCCGATGAAGCCCATCGTCGTCATCACGGTTATGGCGGCCGTCCGGCTGACGCCGCGAAACAGGCGGTCGGCAGTTCCCGGCCGTGGGCGCGTGTCGCGCCGGACCTCGGCAGGGGAACCCGCATCCCCGCCCGATGCCACCTGGCCTGTCTCCAGGCCAGTGGCCAGATACGCGCCGGGCGTCACGGTGGAGTCTCCCCCTGACCGGCGCCGGCGACGTCGGTTCTTCTCCATCGCTTCGATATAAAAACAGACAACGCCGCCCAGGTGGCGATCCGAAGGTGAACAGACCCCGAATTCTGACAGCCGACAGGGGACACCACAGGTATATGAAATGAATATCCGTTCATTTCATCCGCAGTGGCGGGCTGCAGCGGGGCGGGGCGGATTACTCGATCGGGGCTATTGCTTGATCGGGGATTTTGCTTGATCGGGGATTTTGCTTGATCGGGGATCGGCTCAGCCGATTCGGACGAAGCGAGCCGCGTCGACGACGACGTAGTTGTCGGTTCCGGTGGTCGCCACGGTCACGGTTCCCGCCGTTCCGACATCAAACGGCCAGGCCCCGAGCGGTACCCATCGACTGCCACCGGCGCGCTGGTCCACGGTGACCGCGGCCGAGCCGCCCTGGTAACCCACGGTTACCGGCA
>NZ_CAUVXG010000039.1:0-2011 GCF_963555885.1 Protofrankia sp. Cr2 | reverse complement strand
GTCGGCAGGGAGGGGACGAAGCGCACGCTCTTGCCACCCTTTCCGGCGTTGCCGTCATGCAGGTAGCCGGTGCCGTAGTAGCCGGCGATCGCCGTACTGGACGTCCAACCACCAGTGATCACCGTTGTCGGGGCTGTGTCGTCGACGGCGAGGTCCGGGTAGTCGAACACGGCCATGTCCTCGAACAGCCGCGCGCGAAGAGCCGCGGGGTCGACGGCCTGCACGGTCGCAGCGCTGTCAAGCGCCAGCTTGGCCGCGGCACCGGCAGCCTGCCCGAGAATCATGAACACCGGTTCCATCCGCACCGAGCTGTAAGCGACATGTGACGCTGACAGGCAGACGGGGACGATGAGGTTCGTGCATTGCACGGCATCAGGGATCATCGCCCGGTACGGCAGCCGGTACGGTGCGGGAACGGGGATCTGGAAGTCGCCCTCGTTCTTCACTAGCCCGCCGACGACGAGCCGCTGGCTGTTGTGGGAATCCCGCGCGTAGCTGGCTAGGCCGATGCCGTCGGCGACGGTGGTCTGGCCACGGCAGTCCGCCTCGGTCAGGACATAACTCGAGCTCACCATCCGACGGGCTTCACGCACGTAGAGTTGCGGCGGCCAGTTACCGGTGGCGCTGAACTCGTCGGGTGCCAGCCCGAAAGCCGCGACCGCGGACCGGACGTCGGCGCGCACCGCGGTGTCGTGAGCCAGGAAGTAGAGCAGACCTTGCTGGTACGCGATGTGATCAGCCACGATCGGCGCGCGCTGCGACCAGGTCGCGCCCGGGTAGGCGTCCGCGGCGCCGACATGGTCGAGCGAGAAAGGTCCGACGTTGTTTGCGTCGAACTTGGCATTCGGCAGTGCCGCGTTGTTCAGGAACGCGGCGGCCTTGTCGGTGAACGGATCGGCGTACCCTGCCGCGATCAGCCGCGGCACGAGGGCGTAGCGGTTCGGGTCATAGCCGGCGGGCCGTGGAAACGCGATCCGGTTCGACGCCTTGGTCAGGCAGAGCCGGTAACAGTAGGCCTGGACGTGGGCGTCGCCGCTGCCGATGGCCCCCAGCGCGGCCGCGGAGATCTCGGGTAGCAACCCGCTGGTCGGGTCGCCCGCCCGCCGGTACGGGTCGACCGCGACGCTGAACTGGTTCTTGGAGAACACCTGCACCCCGTTGTTGGACTCGCCGTAGGTCGCGTTCGGCTCACGACCGATGCGGTAGCGAACCCCGGCGAGCGCCAGCAGGTCCCCCTCGTAGGAGGCGTCGATGAACATCTGCGCCCGTACGACGGTGCCGTCGTCGGCCGTAACGGAGGTGAGCCGGGTGCCGCTGCGGCCGACGGAGGCCAGCGTCCGACGGGTGTAGACCGGCACCTGGGCCCCGGTCAGCATGTCGCTCACGACCGTGGCGGCCACCCGTGGCTCGAAGCTGGTCAGCATCGGCGTCGACACCCCGAGCGGACCGCCGTTGTAGGCGACATACACCCTGCGGTAGAACTCCCGCGCCAGCCCGCCGACAGCGCCGCCCGTCCCGATGTCTGTCCGGGCGAGCCCGCCGGTGGTCATGCCGCCGATGTGCGCAGTCGGCTCGATGATCACCACCGAGCCGCCCATACGCCGCATCTGCACCGCGGCGGTGACACCGGCCATGGTCGCGCCGTACACGCAGAGGTCCGCGGCTATCGGTGTGACGGCGATGGCCGATGATGTGGCGGTCAGCTCGAGGGCCGCGACCGAGCCGGCGGCGGCTGCCATCCGGAGCAGGTCTCGGCGGTGCAGCCCAGGGTTCAGCGTCAGTCGGCGGGCCATGGATCCCCTCGTCGGTCGGCTGCCGGTCCGCACATCGATCTCCCCAGCCGGCAGGTTGGACCCTATTGACGCGTAATTGCCGGAGGCAACGACCACCGCGTCACATGCACGCGCCGATCCGGCGTCCAGCGGAAGACCACACCGTGAATCGGGCAGCCACCCCTCCCCCGGCCCCCCGGGATTGGCGAATGGTGGACGCGCCTAGTTCGGTACAGGGC
>NZ_CAUVXG010000038.1:43246-49801 GCF_963555885.1 Protofrankia sp. Cr2 | reverse complement strand
CGCTCTGATCAGGCTGTGCTGCGGTTCGCCGGGTCGCCATGGCACCGCTTGTACTTGCGCCCTGATCCACATGGGCACGGCGCGTTGCGAGCAGGACGACTACTGCCTGCGGTGGCCGCCGGGTCGGCTGCTCCTCCAGCGAGCCCACCCGAGGATGTCCGGGTGGTGACCGCGGTGGATCCGCCGTCCACGGACGGCGCGGTGTAGCGGAGATTATCCGCGGGGCGACGTGGTTCCAGACCCTTGACGAATACCGGCGGCGGGGTCGACGCCGGCGGACGGCTGGAAGGCTGCGGCGCGGCCTGCGCAGGCGGGGAGACCGGGGCGGTGGCGTCGGCTGCGGCACCCGTCGTGGCGGCCCGTACCGCCGCGACCAGAGCAGCGCCGTCTGCTGCCTGCGTCTCGCCATCGGCCGGGACGATCGCTGTGCCGTCCGGCGGACTCACGCTCTGGGCAGCCGTGCCGTCTGCGGAGGGAACCTGGACCTCGGCATTGAACAGCAGCCTGACCGATTCCTCCTTGATGCCCTCCATCATCGTCTGGAACATATCGTAGCCTTCCCGCTGGTATTCGACCAACGGATCACGCTGCCCCATTGCCCGCAGGCCGATACCCTCCTGCAGATAGTCCATTTCGTAAAGGTGCTCACGCCACTTTCGGTCGAGCACCGCCAGGACGACCCGGCGCTCCAGCTCACGCATGAGCGGTTCGCCGTCCGGACCGGCACCCAGCTCTTGCTCGCGCCGATCGTAGGCATCGTGGGCATCGGCCTGTAGATCCTCGACCAGCGTTTCGGTCGTCAGTCCGTCGCGTTCGTCAGGGGCCGGAATCTCCACGCCCACCCGGTACAGCTCACCAAGACCGGACCACAGAGTGTCGAGGTCCCACTCCTCGGGATAGCCATCCGCCGTCGCACCCCGGACATAGCCGTCCACCGTGTCGTCGACGAAATGACGGATCTGCTCGTGCAGGTCTGCGCCTTCGAGAACCTTGCGACGCTCCTCATAAATGACGGTGCGCTGCTTGTTCATCACCTCGTCGTACTTCAGGACATTCTTTCGGATTTCAAAGTTCTGGCCTTCGACCTGTGTCTGCGCAGACCGGATCGCGCGGGTGACGATTTTCGACTCGATCGGCACGTCATCGGGAATGTTGAGTCTGTCCATGATGCCTTCGACGGCGGCGGCGTTGAACAGCCGCATGAGATCGTCGCCCAGCGACAGATAGAACCGGGACTCACCGCGGTCGCCCTGCCGGCCGGCTCGTCCACGTAGCTGGTTGTCGATCCGGCGGGACTCGTGACGCTCGGTGCCGAGAACGTAGAGCCCGCCGAGCTCCACGACCTCCTCATGTTCAGCTCCAACCGAGGCCCGCGCCTTTTCCAGGGCCTCCGGCCACGCGGCCTCGTAGTCCTCGGGGGTCTCGATCGGACTGAGGCCACGCTCCCGCAGCTCCGCCTGGGCGAGAAACTCCGGGTTGCCACCGAGCATGATGTCGGTGCCGCGGCCAGCCATGTTGGTGGCAACGGTCACCGCGGCCCGACAGCCCGCCTCGGCGATGATCAATGCTTCCCGCTCGTGGTGCTTGGCGTTGAGTACCTCATGCTTCACGCCGCGTTTGGTCAGCTGCTTGGACAGGTACTCCGACTTCGCCACGCTGGTCGTGCCGACAAGAACCGGCTGCCCCTTCGCGTTACGCTCGGCGATGTCATCGACGACCGCGTCGAACTTGGCGACCTCGGTCTTGTATACGACATCGGGTTGGTCCGCCCGGACCATCGCCTTGTTCGTCGGAATCGGCACGACGCCGAGCGTGTAGATCTGGTGGAACTCGGCTGCTTCGGTCATCGCGGTTCCGGTCATACCGGACAGCTTGTCGTACAGACGGAAGTAGTTCTGCAAGGTGATTGTGGCCAGGGTCTGGTTCTCCTGCTTGATCTCGACCTTCTCCTTGGCCTCGATCGCCTGGTGCATTCCCTCGCTGTAACGACGCCCGTGCAGGACACGGCCGGTGAACTCATCGACGATGAGAACCTCGCCATCCGTGACGATGTAATCTTTGTCCCGACGGTAGAGTTCCTTCGCTTTCAGCGAATTGTTGAGGTAACCGACGAGCGGTGTGTTCACGGATTCGTAAAGGTTGTCGATACCAAGCTGGTCCTCGACCTTCGCCACCCCGGACTCCGTGATGGCGACCGTCCGTTTGCCCTCTTCGACCTCGTAGTCCGTGTCCTTCACGAGCATCGGAGCGATACGGGCGAACTCGGTGTACCAGCGGGTCGGGTTGTCCGCCGGACCACTGATGATCAGCGGGGTTCGGGCCTCGTCGATCAGAATCGAGTCGACCTCGTCAACGACGGCGAAGTTGTGCCCGCGCTGGACGAGTTCCTCGCCGCTCCAGGACATGTTGTCCCGCAGGTAGTCGAAGCCGAACTCGTTGTTGGTGCCATAGGTGATGTCACCCTCGTACTGCTGGCGACGGACGGCCGGCTGCATCTGCGGGTGAATGACACCGACCGTCAAACCGAGAAAGCGGTGTACCCGGCCCATGTTCTCCGCGTCCCGCTGGGCCAGGTAGTCGTTGACCGTGATGATGTGCACGCCCTTGCGGGACAGCGCGTTGAGATAGGCGGGCAACGTGGACACGAGGGTCTTGCCCTCACCGGTCTTCATCTCGGCGATGTTTCCCAGGTGCAGCGCCGCACCGCCCATGATCTGGACGTCGAAGTGCCGTTGCCCCAGGGTCCGCCGGGCCGCTTCGCGCACCGCCGCAAACGCCTCGGGGAGGATGTCGTCGAGAGTCTCCCCCGCATCGAGCCGCTGACGGAACTCGTCGGTCATCGAGCGAAGCTCGGCGTCGGTGAGCCCGACGAAATCGTCCTCGAGGAGGTTCACCTGATCTGTGATCGCCTTGAGCTTGCGCAGAATGCGACCCTCGCCGGCTCGGAGGATCTTCTGGAGTACCACGGGCGAAACTCCTCGGGCGGTTGGTCGGCGGGGTCACCTACACAACGAGACTAGGCCGTGTCTCGTGGATGTTGGTGAGCGGATACGGCGATCCAGGCGGCGGGCCGGCAAGGCGGAGGAGGTCCGGATAGTGGTGTCCTATCCGGACCGACGACAACGCGGCCGGGCGTCGTCTGGGCACCGTAGGCGCCAGCATAGATCTACGAGACACGGCCAAGGCTAGTCCCTCCGCGCTGATCGATCCGACCATCCCACGGGTCGGCGGTTCTACAGGCTACCCGGCCGACCAGAAATGACATGATCATGAATCGCTTCGGTGACGGGAAGCCGGGATCCGCCGTCAGAGCGACCGGCTACGCGCACCACACTCCGACCAGAACAACGCCCGAGGCCCCGCATCGGTGCCCGACGTCTGCGAAGTTCGGGTCCGGCCCTGGATCGGGTGGACCCGCCCGGACGACGCCTGACGGCGACGGGGCACATCCGGGGATCACGAGACCGTCGCAGGCGTTCGCCGCGACCTCAGGTGATCTCCAGAAGCTTCTCCCGAACCGCGTAGACCACCGCCTCCATGCGTGAGTGCAGCTGAAGCTTCTCGAGGATGTTGCGGATGTGGTTCTTGACCGTGTTTTCGCTGATGAAGAGCTGCTTGGCTATGTCACGGTTGTTGAGCCCCTTGGCGACGAGCCGCAGGACCTCCATCTCACGATCAGTGAGGCGGGGAGTCGGCAGCTGTGGCCGGTCGTCCGCCTTTTTGATCATCGATGCGAACTCGGTGAGGAGTTTCGACGCCATCGAAGGGCTGATCAGGCTCTGGCCGCCGTGCACGGCGCGGATCGCGGTGGCGACCTCGTCGATCGAGATCTCCTTGAGTAGGTACCCCATCGCGCCCGCCTTGATCGCGTCGTAGAGGTCCGCCTCCTCGTCGCTGATAGTCAACATCACAATCTTCGCGCTCGGTACAGCCTGCTTGATTGCACTGGTCGCGTCGATCCCACCGCGCCGTGGCATCCGGACATCCATGAGGACGATGTCCGGTGCCATGTCGACCGCCATCGTGACGGCTTCCGCACCATCCGCGGCTTCGCCGACCACCTCGATGTCGGTTTCCTGTTCGAGGACCATCTGCAGACCGCGCCGGAAAAGCGCATGGTCGTCTACGACGAGCACCCGTATGGGATCCGTCGGTGACGGCGACCCATCCTCCCCGAGTTGGCGCCCATCCCCCGTCATGTGACCTCCTTCGCGTCGCGACGGCCTGCGCCTCGGCCACCCCGTGCCGGTGCACGGGGTGGCCGGGACGTGACTGAAGACGTCCACGGCAGATGGTCCCACGTCGGCTAGACCTGCATACTTTTACACCGTTGCAACCGCGCCACGAGGTTCGTCATACCTCTCGCCCCGGCTGGTCCGGTGATCTCGCCCTGCGGTGCCCGCATCGGGCTCATCGTGCTCGCCCGACTCAAGCCGAATCACTCCGTAGTCGTATCCACACCTTCGGTACACCACGCTCGGCAGACCCGTACGGACGTCCCGGAAGAGGTAGAAGTCATGACCGACCAGCTCCATGTTCGACAGTGCGTCGTCGAGAGTCATCGGCGTGGCTCGATGGATCTTCTCACGGACGACCATGGGCGACCAGTCCGCATCCCCGTAATCTGCGTCGCTATCGGCACCTGCATGGACATCGTCGTCACGATCGGCGTCGGCACGCCTCGCGGAGCCGCGGAAGCCTTCCAGACCGACCCGCGGCTCGCCCACGGCCCGCGCAAGCTGCCCCGACGACCCACGCGCCGCGCCGTTGTGGCAGCTGCGTCGTTCAGCGGCGCGCCGTAGCCGTTCCGTGAGCTTTGCCGCGGCCAGGTCGAACGCAGCGAACGGATCCGCGGCGGCAGCCTCGGCTCGAATGACCGGGCCCCGGGAGAAGACGGTCAGCTCGACACGATCACAGACATCCGCCAGCCGCGGATTGTGTTCGCGGGAGAGCTCAGCATCCACCCGGAAGGCCTTGTGATCGAACCGCTCCAGCTTCGCAATCTTGGCTTCGGCGTGCTTGCGGAACCTCTCGGGAACCGCGGTGTGCCTTCCCTTGAAGACGATGTCCACTCGTTTCACCTTTCTGTCGACCGGAGGCCGTGATGACCGGACGATCCCGCGGGATCGAGCCAATCCGACCTTCCGATGCAATCCCGTGCGTCAGGGCTTATCTGCCTCGTTCCTTCCGGCCGGACCCCGAGCGCCCTGGTCCGTCGCTTCGCTTGTCCACTCCCGCGGCGCCGGTGCGGGTGAGGACAGTTTCAACCCTCCGGTACCCCGGTCGCAGGCAAATGGACACCTTGGGGCCGGTCATCTCGAGAAGGGCGGCGGCGGCGCGCCGACGTCGCGGCGACTACCGCGGCGGCTGACACCGGTACCCCACCGGCACGCAGCGCCCGAGCGGCCTCGGCCAGAGTCGCGCCCGTCGTCACAACATCGTCGATGACAATGAACAACGCGGCCGTCGGTGACCTGTGAGTGGCGCTGTCCTGTCGCGGCAAACCCCTGGCGCGACGATGTTCGTCCACGATTGCAACACCGTGCCGCAGCACGAACGCACCGCTGAGATTGCTCGCGCGCTCTACCGCGGTGAGACCTGCCTGATCGGCCACTGCCCGGGCCGCCCGCAGCATCGCGACCACCCGTACCGGCACCCCGGCCGCGCGCAGCACCCTCGCGGCGTCGTCACCGAGCCTGTGTACATGGTCAAAACCTCGCCGGCGAACAGCCGAGCGGGTCGACGGCACCGGCACAAGAATCACCAAGCCGGTATGCGCCGTCCCGACGCGGGCCGCCATCACCGCGCGGGCAAGGGCCAACGCCAAGGGCCGCCGGGCATCCTGCCGGCCTTTCTCCTTGAACGCCAGCAGAAGCTGGCGGCACGGACCGTCGTAGACGGCGCCAGCAAAGCATCGTGGTGGTGGCCCCCGCCGCCCCGGTGTGGCCATCTGTCCCGGAGCGGCGAGGAATGCCGGACGATCGACCGAGGCTGTGCAGGTCGGGCAGACCGCCGAGCCCGGACGGCCACAGCCGGCGCAGGCACGCGGCAGGAGAAGATCCAGAAGGACCTCGAATGCGGCACCGATGTACGTGTTGGGCATATATGGGATGGTCAGCCCGTCGCGCCCGCCTGGCGAGCGCGCGTGGGTCCCTGTGGACAACCCGGCTGTGGACGACACGAGCCCTCAACCCCCGGCGGCGCGAAATATTACGGTCAATCGATCTCCACCCGGTGCTTAGAGCGACGCCGCGTCCCCTGTCGCCGGGTGCTCGATACCTCAGCCATCCCGTTTCGGCGATCTGACACGATCTGCCCGAGGCCGGGACACCTACCACCATCTGTGGATGCAGACGGAGATCTGGGACGATCGCTCGCAAGGCGGATCCGGGCAACCTGATCACGAAATGATCTGCGGGAAGTCGCCTCTCCCGCGCTGGTAGAAGCTTCGAGAAATACGACGTCAGGGAGACCGACATGACCGACGGACCCAGCTGGGGGCAGCCTCAGCAACACGGCGGGCCCGATCCCGCTCAGGGCCAACCGCAACCCCCA
>NZ_CAUVXG010000038.1:5557-42952 GCF_963555885.1 Protofrankia sp. Cr2 | reverse complement strand
GGAACCAGCAACCGCCACCTCCACCCGGCTGGGGCCAACCACAGCCCCCGCCCGGCTGGAACCAGCAGCAACCGGGCGGACCCGGCCAGTGGGGGCCGGGACAACCCGGACCATGGCAACAGGCCGAAAAGCCGGGGATCATCCCACTACGGCCGCTCGCGGTCGGCGAAATCCTCGATGGCGCCTTCTCCGCGCTGCGCCAGAACCCCGGGGCGACCATCGGGCTGACCGTCGCCGCGACCAGCGTGGTCCAGATCATCAGCACTCTGCTGACCGCCTGGAGTCAACGGACGTCCAGCAACGCCGAGATCTTCGCCACGATCGTCACCGCCGTGCTCTACGGCGTTCTCGCCATCGTCCTGGCCGGCATGCTGAGCGCAGTGATCAGCGACGCTACCCTGGGTAGCAAAATGACTGCCGGAGAAGCCCTGCGACGCGTCCAGCCTCGGCTGGGCGGCCTGATCGGCCTGTCCATCGTGGTAGGCCTACTGACGGTCCTCGGGCTCATCGGGCTGATCATCGGCGCTCTGTTCGTCACGGTCGCGCTGGCCATGTCGACTCCCGCCTTCGTCCTCGAGGGCGGGAGCATCGGGACGGCCATGCGACGTTCATGGACGCTGGTCCGCGGCGCGTGGTGGCGGACCTTCGGGATCATTCTGCTCACCTACCTCATGGTCGGGGTCCTCACGGCCGTCCTCCTGATCCCCCTGGCCGTGATCATCGCCGGTGGTGGCGGCTCGCTGACCGATCCCTACAGCGGCGCCCTGACAACGCTCGGCCTCGTGGTCACCGCCGTCATGAACATCGCGGTCAGGGCTGTGACCACGCCCATCACGGCCGGGGTCATCGTGCTGCTCTACATCGACCGCCGCATCCGGTTGGAAGGGCTGGACGTGACCCTCGCCCAGGCTGCGCGGGAGCGTGCGACGAGCGGCCAGGGATACCAGTAGACGTCATGGTCGGGCCGACGGTAACCCGCGGCGGGGCGGCGGACGAAGCTCGCCACGAACTTTCCAGGGGCATCTACCACGATGCCGGGCTGGGATGGACCGAACGCGTGCTGAGCTGGATCGGTGACCGGCTGACCGACCTGTGGACCAGCGCCACCCAGCCGTCGGGCCACGGGCTTGGCATAGCGGCGGTCGTCATCGTGATGGCCCTGGTCGCCGGCGTCGTGTGGCTACGGCTCGGCCCGGTACGACGGGCCGCGCGAACGACGACAGGCGATCTTGACCTCGGCAGCCCGCTGTCCGCCGCGGCGCTGCGAGCCGAAGCCGACAGCCGTGCGCTGGCGGGTGCGTTTGCCGAAGCGGTGCGGTCACGACTGCGGGCAATCGTGCGGATGTTGGAGGAGACAGGAGTGCTGGAACCCCGGCCGGGACGCACCGCGGGCGAGCTCGTCGCCGAGATCGCCCGAATCGACGCCGAAAAATCGCCCGCTCTGGACGCGGCGGTGACGGTGTTCAGCGAGATCTGGTACGGCGGGACCGAGGCATCCGCGGCCTCCTACCGGCTCGTCGTCCATGCGGATGAGGTGCTCATGGGCATGCGGCCGCGCCCGGTGGGCCAGCCGGTTCGCACCTTCTCGGCGCCGGCATGACCGCCACCGCGCTGCGTGCCGGACCTGCCCCCGCGGCGGTCCAGCGTGGCGTCCGCGCCGGCGCCGTCCTCGTCCTGCTGGTCATCGCGTACGCCGCCGCATCCGCCATGCTTGAGACGCCCAACGGCCGCCCGCTCGACCCGACGTCGGCCGCACCAGGTGGGACCAGAGCGCTGGCTGAGATCCTGGGAGCACACGGCGTCGGTGTCGCGGTGACGCACGACCCCACCGAGGCCGCGGCAGCTGCCGCGAATCGCGCCACCACGATCGTGCTGGCATATCCCGAACGCGTCACCCCGGCGACCCTTGACGCCCTTGCGAGCGCGGTCAGCCGGGGCAGTGACCTGCTGCTCATCGCGCCGGTCACCGCTGTCCTCGAGGCGTTGGACCTGCCGCTGACCAACACCGGCGGCGTTGTGCCCGCGACGCCTGCGCCAGGGTGCGGGTTGCCCGAGGCCGCGGTGGCGCAGGCCGCCACTCTCGGCGGCGGTTCGGGCTTCCGCGTCACCCGGCCGGGCCTCAGCCGAGTGACGGCCTGTTATCCGGTGCGTTCGACCGCAACCCTGGTCGTGCTGGCGCAACCGGTCAGCGCCACGGCGGGGCGCCAGCCCGGACGGTTCGTCGTGTCCGGTAACGCAGCGTTCATGACCAACAGGCAGCTGGCGCAGGAGGGCAACGCTGCACTTGCGATCGGGCTGCTCAACCGGCATGAGGCTGTGACGTGGGTGATCCCGCAACCGGGCGGGCCGGGCTCGGTCGCCGCCGAGAACAGCCTGCTCGATCTGCTTCCCGACCGGGTCGTTCTGGGCTGTCTCCAGCTCGCCGTCGCGTTGGTCGTCCTCGCCCTGTGGCGCGGACGCAGGCTCGGGCCGCCGGTGGCCGAACCGCTGCCGGTCGTGGTGCGAGCGGCTGAGACCGTCGAGGGGCGGGGACGGCTCTACGCGGCGGGGAAGGCACGGGAACTGGCCGCAGCGGCGCTGCGGGCGGGACTGCGGGCGCGCCTGACCGAACGGCTCGGCTTGGCGACCCGGCCCGGCCCGCCAACCTCGCAGAACCCCGCGGCCACGCATCCCGAACCGGACCCGAACGCGCTCGTGACCTCGGTCGCCGACCGAACCGGGCGGTCACCGGTCGAGATCACATCGCTCCTGTACGGTTCCGGGATGAGTCACGACACCACCGCTGCGGCCGGTATGTTCCAGACAAAGGGCGCATCCCTCGACGATCACGCACTGTTGCGGCTGGCGGAGCAGCTCGACGCGCTCGACCAGGACGTGGCAGCGGGATGAGCGCCCCGGGAACATCCAGCGACGGTAATGTCGTGGTAACGACACCTTCACGGAAAGAGACGGCCACCGGGTCACCCATGTCGACCGAACCGCACCTGTATCCCGGCCCGCCGGCGGCCGAATCCCCCCCACATCGCGGTACACCGGATGAACACGAATCGGCCCGCCAAGCGCTGATCGCGCTGCGCGAGGAGGTGGGCAAAGCTGTCATCGGCCAGGACGCCGCGGTCAGCGGCCTTGTGGTGGCACTGCTCTGCCGCGGGCACGCGCTACTCGAGGGCGTCCCGGGGGTTGCCAAGACCCTGCTGGTCAGGGCGCTCGCCGCGGCATTGTCCCTGGAGACCAAGCGGCTGCAGTTCACCCCCGATCTGATGCCGGGAGACGTCACCGGATCGCTCGTCCACGACACCGGTACGTCCCGGTTCACCTTCCGGGAAGGGCCGGTGTTCACGAACCTGCTGCTTGCCGACGAAATCAACAGGACGCCGCCGAAGACTCAGGCCGCGCTGCTGGAGGCGATGGAGGAACGCCAGGTCAGCATCGACGGGACACCGCGGCGGCTGCCGGTACCGTTCGCGGTCATCGCCACCCAGAACCCGATCGAGCACGAAGGCACCTATCCGCTGCCCGAAGCGCAACTTGACCGCTTCCTGCTGAAACTCACCGTGCCGCTGCCGCCGCGGGACGACGAGATCAGGATGCTCACCCACCACGCGTCCGGCTTCGACCCCTCCGACCTCGATGCGGCCGGAATCCGGCCGGTCGCCGGACCGTCGCAGTTGGCAGTCGCCCGCGACGCGGTCCGCGCCGTCGCGGTCCGACCCGATGTCCTCGCCTACATCGTCGACCTGGCCCGGACAACCCGGGCCGCACCCGCCGTCGCGCTGGGAGTATCCCCCCGCGGTGCGACCGCACTGCTGGCCACCACCCGAGCGTGGGCCTGGTTGTCCGGACGCGGGTACGCGACCCCGGACGACGTCAAGGCGCTCGCCCGACCGACCCTGCGGCACCGGCTCGCGTTGCGTCCCGAGGCCGAGTTGGAAGGCGTCACCGCGGACACCGTCCTCAACCAGGTGCTGGCCACCGTGCCCGTGCCGCGGTAACCCACTGCGCCGGCAATACCCCTCGATGCCAGCGGTAACCCCTACGCCGAAGGCGCGCGATCGTCGTTCTCGTCGCACGTCCCGAGGCCCCAAGGAGCTCACGGGTGGCCATCACCGGACGGGCCGCGGCGCTCGCTTTCGCGAGCGCGCTGATCATTTTGTTCTCCCCTGCCCCAGGTTGGACGCTCCTGCTGGTCAACGGCCTGCTGATCGTCGCAATCGTCGTGGATCTCGCGCTCGCCGGCGGCGTGCGCACGCTGGTGTTCGCCCGGTCCGGGCCGACCGCGGCACGGCTCGGTGAAGCGGTGCCGCTCGTTCTGACGGTGACGAACACCGGGAGCCGGACGGTTCGCGCCCGCGTCCGGGATGCCTGGCCGCCATCGTCGGGCGCCACACCACGCGTCTGGCCGGTGACCGTCCCAGCCGGGCAACGCCGATTCGGCGAAATGGTGTTGCGGCCCACCCGCCGGGGTGACCGTCATCCGTACCGAATAACGGTCCGTTCATTGGGCCCCCTCGGCCTCGCCGGTCGGCAGGGACGGCACGTCGCGCCCTGGCGGCTGCGGGTGTTACCGGCGTTCACGTCCCGCCGCCACATTCCCGCCGCGTTCGCCCGCCTGCAGGAGATCGAAGGTAACGTCACCCTGCGCGGGGGCGGGCAGGGCTCGGAGTTCGACAGCCTGCGCGACTATGTTCCGGGCGACGACGTTCGGATGATCGACTGGCGGGCCAGCGCGCGGCGCGGCACGGTCGCGGTCAAGTCGTTCCGGCCGGAACGCGACCGCCGGGTCATCTGCGTTCTGGACACTGGGCGGACCAGCGCCGGTCGGATCGGTGACTCTCCACGCCTCGACCACGCGATGGACGCCGCCCTGCTACTGGCCGCGGTGGCCGCCCGTGCCGGTGACCGGGTCAGTCTGATCGCCCATGACGCGGCCGCCCGCGTCACGCTGCCCCCGGCAGGCGGCCCGAATCTGCTGGTCCGGATGAGTGCCGCGCTGGCGCTGGTGGAACCGGTTCTGACCGAAGCCGACCATCGGGCGATCGTCTCTACCGTCATGCGTACCGCCAGCCGACGGTCGCTGGTGGTGCTGTTCACCGAACTCGCTCCCGCGGTGATCGAGGAAGGTCTGTTGCCGGCGCTGCCCGCGCTGACCGCTCGGCACACCGTCGTCGTCGCGGCCGTGAGCGATCCGCGCGTGGCGGAACTCGCGGCCGGCCGCGGCGACGTCCGCGCGCTGTATTCCGCCGCCGCGGCCGAACAGGCGCTGCTACGGCGACGCCAGCTCACCGCTCTGCTCCGCCGGTACAACGTGCAGGTCGTGGATGCCCTACCCGCGACCTACGCGGCCGCTGTCACCGACATCTACCTGACGCTGAAGTCCGCCGGCAGCCTGTAGCCCGCCAAGCCAGTACCCGGCACGGCCTGCCGGGTACTGGCTTGGCGGGGCGCGCCCGAACCTGCCCGTTGTGCCCGTTGTGGCGCCGGGGTCCGGTCAGACGGTCGGCGCGAGATCGGCAGAAAGATCTGCTTCCAGGTCGCCGGTCTCCCCCACGGCCACGGCACGACGGCCGTAGACCCAGACATACCCGATGAACACCGCCAGGGCGGCGGCGCCGATGGCGATCCGGACCCCGGCGGGCAGGGCTGACGGTGTCACGAACGCCTCGATCAGGCCGCTGACCGCCAGCGCGACGGCCAGGCCGAGTGAGATCACGACAGCCGCCCGGCCCTCAGCCGCCAGCGCCTCGACCCGGCGACGCGGGCCCGGATCGATGATGGACCAACCCAGCCGCAGGCCGACCGCACCCGCGGTGAACACGACGGTCAGCTCCAACAGCCCGTGCGGCAGGATCAGCGTGAAGAACTGGGACGACTCGCCGCAGCTGGTCATGTAGCCGCCGACAAGCCCGAGATTGCCGGCGTTGACCAACAGCACGGTCAGCGTCGGCAGACCGGCCAGGGCACCCAGCGCGATGGCCGAGGCGCTTACCCAGGCGTTGTTCGTCCACACATGTGCCGCGAACGAGGAGGCGGGATTCTCCGAGTAGTACCGGGCGAACTCCGTCCGGCACAGGGCCGCCACCTCATCCTGGGGGAGCAGCCCGCTGTACGCGGCCGGGGAGTTCACCACCCACAAGCCCAGGGCGAGAGCCACCGCGAGTGAGACCGCGCAGGTGGCGAACACCCAGCCGCGACGGGCGTAAACCGCCGCCGGGAACGTCACGGTGAAGAATCTGCCAACGACATGCCAGCCCGGGTCCCGGGCACCCGCGACAGCTGACCGCGCCCGGGTCACCGTGCCGGCAAGGCGGTCGACCAGCATCGGGTCCGGATAGCGACTACGGATCACCGACAGGTGCGTCGCGACCTTCTGGTAAAGCTCGACCAGCTCGTCGAGCTCTGCACCGGACATCCGGCGGGGCCGCGCGGCCCGCCGGACGAGGTCCTCCAGGCGTGCCCATTCGGCGCGATGCAGGCTGACATATGCATCGAGATCCACCCAGCCCCCGCCTCTCCATCGCGCTCCACGCCAGAACTGGGACTATGACTGCGACCGGACACCGCGATCACGACGGGTACCCGGCAGAAATCGGACGGGTGGAAACAGACAGGTCGAGGATAATGGGTGCCCCTGCCCGGGTCTGCACCCCCCGGGAGGTACCGTCCGGGATCCCGCGAGCCGGACAGATGCTTCTCGAACACGCCCCAGCCCCGCGACGCCGCGCCCCTATTGCCGGGCGCTCTTAAAGGACAGGAACAGAGTGATCATGCGGGAGACGACACGGACCGGAGGCGCGGCGTGAGCCAGTTGATCACCGGTGAAGCCGTCACGATCGACCTCCGGGTCGCCCGGCTCGGCTCGCGGCTCATCGCCTGCACTGTCGACCTCAGCATTGAGTTCGTCGTGCTCCTCATCATGGCTTGGGTCTCGTTCAGGATCGTGGTTCCAGACGACGACGCGCTCGCCGCCACCGTCTATCTGCTCGTTGTGATCACGGTGCTGGTCGGCTACCCGGTGACGGCCGAGACCGTCTGGCATGGACGCACCATCGGCAAGGCGGTCATGGGGCTGCGCGTGGTCCGCGACGACGGCGGACCCATCCGGTTCCGCCATGCCCTCGTCCGGGGTCTGCTCGGTGTCGTGGTCGAAAAGCCCGGCGCCCTGCTGGGGACCCCTGCCGTGCTCAGCATGCTGATCTCGGAGAGATCCAAGCGGCTGGGCGACATCCTCGCCGGAACGGTCGTCCTGCAGGAACGGATCCCACGCGGTAACGCCGCGCCGGTGATGATGCCCCCGCAGCTCGCCTACTGGGCGTCCACCCTGGACCTGTCCTTGTTCGGCGACGCCCTGGCGCTCGCCGTCCGTCAGTTCCTCGGCCGGGTCCAGGAGCTCTCGCCCGAGGCTCGCGAGCGACTCGGCAGCCAGCTCGTGGCGTCCGCGCTTGCAGTCGTCACGCCACCACCGCCACCGGGTACACCCGGTTGGGCCTACCTGTCCGCGGTCCTCGCCGAACGCACCGCGCGTGCCCATCGGCGCCTCACCGGCGGCCCGCCGGGTTGGCAGCCGGGCTGGCAGCCGTCGACCTACCCGAATCCGGCATTCCAGAACCCGGCATCCCGGCATTCGGTATCGGCGGATCCGTTTGCGGGGGACCCGTATTCCGCTGGGTCCCAGCGGGTCCCAGCGGGACGACAATCCGGGGCCGCCGCACCCACTGTCGCCCAACCGTTCCCGCCGTTCCCACCCGCCCCGCAGATACAGCCGGTCCAGCCGATACAACCGGTTGAGCAACCCGCACCCGGCCCCTTCGTCCCGCCGAGCTGAGAGCCCGCTTTGGATCGTGTGACCGGCCGGCCGGTCACACGAAAGATCCAAAATGGGTTCTGGGCCGATCCTCGTCCGGCATCATTCAATGATCAAAATGACCGGACCGGCGGATCATCCGGATCCCTCAGGTGACGCAGGTGACGCAGGTGACGCAGGTCAGGAGCCGTGCTCCCAGGAATTGAGGTAGATCTCCCGGGCCGGAGTCAGATCGGGGGCACGAGCGGACGGTGCCCTTCGGTCGCACAGTCCGGGCAGGATGTCGTGGACCTGATCTGGCATGGTTCGCCGTCCAGCCTGGCCGCCTGAAGCAGGCCCACCCGCCCAACGCCATCACAGGTCGGACACAGCATGTTCACTTCGCGGCCGACGGGCTCGGGCCGGTCGCCCGCGGCTGGCTGCGCGCTCACCAGCGCCGTCCATCAACACTGTCGATGGCGGTACCGCCGACAGCAAATCCGGCGACACCAGTCCCGCCGGCACCGATCCCGGCGATACCGACGCTGCTGTTCGTGTTCTCCGCCTCCGCACCGGTGCAGAGTGGTCCCCTGGGCACGGGACCACTGTAGGGACCGCGAAAGGCGCGGTCGGGATATTCAGGACTTTCGGGACCGGATCAGAGCACGGTGTGCCCTGACTCATACTCCCCCGTATGCCTTCCGTGCATGCCTTCGAACAACAGGGGAACTCACCCGTCCGACCGGTTGCACCCGGCCAGCCGCACCGCGCACAAGCAGGCGGGGCGGCGCACAACGTAGCCCCATTCAGGGGAAGCCGAGCGCGCCGGCTTCCGGCCTGCCACGGGGGTCAGTCAGAATCTCCCCGTGGGCCAAAGCTCATGCGATCATGGAAGGTGACGTCACGGCCGTGCAGAGAGACTCCACGTTGCGGACCCCCACAGGTGGTCACGGCGACAGGGTGACCGGTGCCAGTGACAGCGGTGTCAGTTTCGGTGACGGCGGTGGTGGTGGCGACAGTGGCGACGGCGGTGGCGGTGGCGGTGATGGCAACGGCGGTCGTCGGCGTCGAGGTGGCCGGCTCACCAGGATCGGGCTGGTCGTCACCAGCGCAGGGCTAGGCGTGGCGCTGCTGTTCCTACCAATGATCAGCGCGGTCGGCCTGTTCGCCAAGACATCGGCCGACCATTACCTGGCTCTGCCCGCCGAGCTGGCCACGCCGCCGCTTCCCCAGAGCTCCACCATCCTCGCCGCTGACGGCAGTCTCCTCGCGACGCTGCGCGGTGAGGAGAACCGCACCGTCGTCGATGGCAAGACCATCCCGACGGTCATGCGCCAAGCCATCGTCGCCATCGAGGATTCGCGTTTCTACACCCATGGCGGGGTGGACGTGAAGGGAGTCACCCGAGCGGCGTTGCGCAACAGTGCGGCCGGTGACGTCGAACAGGGCGCCTCGACGTTGACCCAGCAGTACGTCAAGAACGTGCTGCTGCAGAACGCGCGCACCAGGCAGCAGCGTGAGGTAGCGGCCGGGACGTCGCTCCAGCGCAAGATCCAGGAAGCCCGGTACGCCGTCGCCCTGGAGAACAGCCTCAGCAAGGACGAGATCCTCGGTCGCTACCTCAACATCGCCTACTTCGGCAACGGCAACTACGGTGTCGGAACCGCCGCCCAGAACTACTTCCATGTGGGTGTCGCCAACCTGACGCTGCCCCAGGCGGCGTTGTTGGCCGGGCTCGTGCAGAGCCCTTCCCTGTACGACCCGGTGAACCATCCAGATGCCGCGAGGGTGCGCCGGGACGTCGTCCTGGACCGGATGGCCGAGCTCGGTGACATCACCCTGACCGCCGCGGACACGGCGAAGGCCACCCCGGTCACGGTCGTCCATGCCGCCGCGGCGGCGGCGCAGGACTCGTGCGAGACGTCAAGCGCGCCCTTCTTCTGCGACTTCGTCCGCGCCCAACTGCTCGCCGACCCGGCGCTGGGCACGACCGAGGCCGAACGCGCCCGGCAGGTCCACGAAGGCGGCCTGGTGATCAAAACAACGCTACAACCCAAGGTCCAGGCTGCGGCCCAGGACACGGTCAACGCCGTCATAGCGCCGAGCAACCCGGTGTCGGCGACCGAGGTGGTGATCGAACCGGGCACCGGCAACATCCTCGCGATGGCGGTGAACCGCGTCTTCGGCTCCAACTCCGCCGCCAACCAGACCAAGGAGCCGCTGCCGACCACGGCGGTCTTCCAACCAGGCTCGACATTCAAGACCATCGCCCTCGCCACCGCGCTCGAGGCCGGCTACGGGCTGAACACCCAGTTCTACTCACCCTCCTGCTACATCTCGAAGAAATTCCCCCGCGGAGATCCGCACAGCGGCGGTGACTGCCCCACCGGTATCGGCAACGCCGACCCGAGTGAAGACGGCGTCTACGACATGTCCAAGGCGACCTGGGACTCTGTGAACACCTATTACATCCAGCTCACGGAGAAGATCGGCGTACCGGCTGTCGTGGACATGGCGATCCGGCTCGGGATCCCGGCCTCCTACCTGAAGAACGTCTCCCCCGCCAAGGGCGAGGTGTCCATCGGTTCGGAGCTCGTCCCGCCGCTGGATATGGCCAACGCCTACGCCACCCTCGCCGCCCACGGTATGCACTGCGACCCGCGCTACATCCTGTCGGCGACGGACTCCAGCAACCAGAACGTGGACATCGCCCCCGCACCCGTCTGCAAGCGGGCGGTGTCCGCCGGTGTGGCGGATACGGTGACGAGCATCCTGACCGGCGTGGTCACCCAGGGCACGGGGTTCCCGAACGCCGCGGCGATCGGACGCCCGGCCGCCGGCAAGACCGGCACCACGGACAACTACTCGGCCGCATGGTTCGTCGGGTACACCCCGCAGATGTCCGCCGCCGTCGCCGTCGGCAACCCGAAAGGTGCCCAGGGCCACCCGCTGAAGGGGATCGTCGCGGACGGCCGGACCTGGCCGCATGTGTTCGGCGGCGACCTCCCGGCGATCATCTGGAGCCGCTCGCTGCGACAAGCCCTCGCAGGGGTCCCGGCCATGCCGATGTCAAAGGCGGACCCCACCGTGGCCAGGGGAACCAAGGGTGGGTTGTTGTCCACTCCCCCGCCGGCGCCCGCCGCTTCCACACCCGACCCGACCGCCGGTCTGCTGCCGGGTACCACCACGACCCAGCCCGGGGGTACGACGCCCTCCTCGGGTGTCACGATTCCAACAACCCTGCCAACCGCGACCCGGTCCCGCTGAGCAGAAGGGTTAGTTCGGTAGTGGGCGGATGTCGAGATCGCGGGCGGCGGCGACCGGGGTCGGGTCGAGACCGAGCGCGACTGCGAGGTAGACACTGGCGTAGTCGAACAGGCCGACCAGGGAGGCCAGCCGCTCCAGGCGGCTCGACCCCTGCGCGGACACCTCGGTGACCGGGATCCCGCGCTCGGCGGCGGCGACGATCACGGCGTCGGCCTGCCGGGTGACCGTCGGGTGCTCCGCGGCCTGATCACGCAGAAGTACCAGCCGAAGCCGCACCGGCTCCGCCTCGTCCACCCGGTCGCGGAAGAAGTCGTCGAGGTCCTCGGCTGTACCGGCGGCTGTACCGGGGCCGGCATCGGGGCCGGCACTGCCGGCGGACCCGGCGCGGCTCCCGAATGCCCCGTCCAGGATGCCCACCTGGGCCGCTGCCGCCTCCGGCAGGACGCCCGGCACCGCGGGGTAGCCGGCATTCGCGGCCAGTTGGTCAGCCGCCCGGCTCACCGCCGCGGCGGTCAGCGCCGTGGTCCCCCACAGCAGCGGCAACGACCCGGCCAGCGCGAGCGCCAGCTCCTTGGCGGGGCTGACGAACGTCTCGCTGCTGGGTCGGCAGCGCATCGCCACGTCCTCCAGCCGTGCGGCCGTGGCCTCGATCGCGCCGGCTCCCTCGGCGCCGCCCGGGACGAGACCCAGGGCGTGCACGGCAACCACCGTCGGGACGAGCAGCGCCCAGAAACTCGCACGGGTGGGCCTGGCGTCCACCACCGGGACCGCAACGAACAGTGCCCGGGCCCGGTCTGCCAGCGCGGCCAGCGGTGAGTCGGGTGCGCCCACGGCAAGCGTCCGGCAACCGCGACGATCAGCTTCCTCCAGCGCGGACAGCGCCTGCCCATCGCGTCCCGAGCCCGACACGACGATCACCAGGTCAGCCACGCCGGCCCATCCGGGCAGACCGAAACCGTCGTATTCGAGTACCGGAACGGGGCAGTCGGGGCCCGTCACCGCGGTGAGCGCCGCACCGAGCGCCGTCGAGCCGCCAGCCCCGGCCACCAGCACGGCGCGCGGGCGGCCGTCAGCCGCGAGCGAGGCGACCCCGGCCTCCTGCGCCAGCGCCCCGGACTCCCGGACCTGGCGGGCCGACGACGCCACGTGCAGCAGCATGCCGGACGGGTCGGCCCGGGTCAGCCGGGCAACATCGTCAAGGATGCCCTCGTCCACGATCGCCCCCCGGTTTCGACGTGTCTGGCTCATCATCGCGTTCATTCGTCCGGGCCGCCGGCCGTGCGATGCTCCCGGCGCCGGTCACCCCATATGTCGACCCATTCCTCAGGACGAGCTGGGCACCGGGGTCTCGACATCGCCGGTCGCATCCCCTACCGCGTCCCGTGGCCGAGGATCGGTCTGGACAGCGTCGGTCTGGACAGCGCCGGCCTGCACGTCGCCGGTCTGGACAGCGCCACCAAAGGGAACCGCTTCGTCGAGCAGCATCACCGGGATCTCGTCGCGAACCGGGAAGGCCAAGCCGCACGAGGTGCAGACCAGGACGGCCTCACCGGCGAGGGTGTCCGAGCGCAGCGGGGCATGAGCCGGGCACGGGCAGGCGAGAATCTCCAGCAGGAGTGGATCGAGACTCAACGGTCGATCTCCCTTCCATGACGGATACGGGTGAGGACCTCGTCCCGCACCTGTGACATCGTGGCATGGTCGGGAGCTTCCACGTTCAGGCGCAGCAGCGGTTCGGTGTTGGACGGGCGCAGGTTGAACCACACACCGCCGCCGAGCGAGACCGTCAGCCCGTCGAGATGGTCAATACCGGTCGCAAGCCCCACATACGCCTTCTCGATCTCGGCCATCGCGACCCCGGCGTCGGTGACCTCCGAGTTGATCTCTCCGGAGAGCGTGTACGGCGCATAGCCATCAAGTAGACGCGACAGCGGCCGCTCCTGCTCGCCGAGCGCGGCTAGGACGTGCATAGCGGCGAGCATCCCGGAGTCGGCGCGCCAGAAGTCCCGGAAATAGAAGTGACCGGAGTGCTCGCCACCGAAGATCGCACCGGTACGCGCCATCTCCGCCTTGATGAACGAATGGCCGACGCGGGTCCGTACCGGCACGCCGCCGAGCCTGGTGACGAGCTCGGGCACGGCGTTGCTGACGATCACATTGTGAATGACCGTGGCACCGGGCTCGCGGGCGAGTTCCCGCTCCGCGACCAACGCGGTGATGGTGGACGGCGACACGCACTCGCCGCGTTCGTCGACGACGAAGCAGCGATCCGCGTCACCGTCGAAGGCGAGCCCGATGTCGGCCCCGGTAGCGCGGACCGCTGCCTGCAGGTCACGCAGGTTCGCCGGCTCGATGGGGTTGGCCTCGTGGTTGGGGAAGGACCCGTCCAGTTCGAAGTACAGCGGGTGCACCGTCAGCGGCAGCCCCTCGAACACGGCCGGGACGGTCAGACCGCCCATGCCGTTACCCGCGTCCACCACGACCCGCAGCGGTCGGATGGCCGACAGGTCGACCAGGGTGCACAGATGCTCGGCGTATGCGACCAAAAGGTCTCTGTGGGTGATCGTACCGCGCGGTCCGGTGAACGCCGGAATCCCCGCCTCGATCAGGGCGCGGATGTCCCCGAGACCGGTGTCCGCCCCGATCGGAGCCGCGCCGGCCCGGCACAGCTTGACGCCGTTGTACTTGGCCGGGTTGTGGGATGCGGTGAACATCGCTCCCGGGATGTCCAGCGACCCGGCGGCGAAGTAGAGCAGGTCGGTCGAGCCGAGACCGATCATGATGACATCCGCGCCCTGGCCGGCAGCCCCGTCGGCAAACGCCGTCGAGAGCGGGACCGACGAGTCACGCATGTCGTGCGCGACGACGATCCGTGGCGCCGCCAGCACACGCACGAACGCGGCTCCGACCGTGCGGGCGACATCGGTGTCCAACTCGGAGGGCACAACCCCCCGCACGTCATACGCCTTGAAGATCCGGGACAGATCGTGCACCCTTCCGCCCTTCCTCCGCTTGCCCACGGGGTACGCGATCACAGGTCAGCTCGCGCCCGCCGGCCCCCGGGAACGCCAGCCGGCACCAAGGACCCTACCGACGCGAACTCAGCTCGGCCGGGGCAGGACCCGCAGGTGACCACGTCGACCTCCGGGTGCCGACGGATCGGGCGGGTCCTCGTGGACAGTGGGTCGGCTCACCTCACGAACCGCGTCCGCGAGCGCCTCAAGATCATCAGAGGCTGCGCTGTGCCTGGTCTCACCCTCGATCCGCACGACCGCCCAGCCCAGCGGCACAGTGAGGCGGTCGGCGTGCGGCCCACACAGGTCGTAGGAATGCGGCTCGACGTATGGGGAGAGCGGCCCGAGGACGGCTGTCGACTCGGCGTAGGCGTACGTGAGTGTGGCGACCGCGGCCGCTGAGCATGCCGAGCGGGAGCAGCGGCGAGGCTTCACGTTCCGGACGGTAGCCCCCGGAACGGGCGACGGCCACCACCACCCGCCGTGTCGCACCCACCCGCGGAACGCCGGTAAGTAATCAATTACACTCCGCACCCAGCAGGTGAACTGGCGGACACCGGCAGACACGTCAGGGTAACCGAGGCGAAATTCACCCGATGAATCCGGAGGGCATCGGTACGGCCTCTCGTCGCGAGCCGTACGCTCACGCCATGGCGGACAACGCCTCTCCCGGCGCCTCCTGGGGAACCCCCGTGCCGGCCTTCCCGTCCCCACAGCCTCCCATCCCCATGTCACGTCGCCGTGACCGGCGCGGGCGCGGCCTACGGGGTGTCCTCCTCCCGCCGGAGGTCCCCGCCTATCGCAGCCGCGGCGAACGGTTCGACGACCTCGTGCTCGACGCCGTCGAGCACCTCGAGCACCGCTGGTCCGCCGAACTGTCCGACGTCGAGTTCGCGGTTGAGGACGTCCCGCCCGTTCCTGCGGACCTCAGCCCGGAAGAACCCGTACCGCTGGCTCACCACCAGCCGCCGGCCGGCCGGGGACGCTCCGCGACACCGCACCGGATCGTCATCTACCGCCGGCCGCTGGAGGCCCGCGCGATGGACACCGACGACCTCGCCGAGCTCATCCTGGACGTCCTCATCCACAAGGTCGCGGACATGCTCGGCATGGAACCGGAGGTCATCGACCCGGAGGGCCACGGCTGGCACGAAGACGAATAAAAGAATAGACGAATAGACGGGTAAGAGCGCCCGGGGGCCTCCGATTCTCGCGCGACCGCGAGATCCGAACAGTTCACAAGGAGGACCGCCAACAGTGACCGTCGGAAAGCCCGACCGGATCCTGCGGTTGTTCGGGCGGGTGCGCACCTATGATTGGGGTTCGCCCACCGCCATATACGATCTGCTCGGTGAGGCCCCCACCGGCCAACCGGCCGCGGAGCTGTGGCTGGGAACCCATCCGGGCGCCCCGTCGCAGGTCGAGACCGTCGGCGGGCTACGGCCGGCGGCCGATGTCGTGGGCCCGCTGCCTTTCCTGCTGAAGGTTCTCGCCGCGGAGAAAGCGCTCTCGTTGCAAGTCCACCCGGACGCGGCACGGGCACGAACCGGCTTCGACGACGAGGAAAGCTCCGGCGTTCCGCGCGACGCCACCCGGCGCCGCTATCGGGACCGTAATCACAAACCCGAGCTGCTTGTCGCGCTCACGCCGTTTCGCGCACTCGCCGGAGTCCGTGACCCGCTACGGACCCTCGCCGTGGTGCGTGGCCTCGGTCACCCGCCACTGGCTGCCGCGTTCAGGCCACTCGAGCGGAACCCGTCCACCGGCGCCGCGACGGTTCTGCGCACGCTGCTGACGATGCCGGCCGAACAGGCGCACGCCTGTACCAGCGGTCTGGTCAAGGCCGCCGCCGCGCTGCCACCACCGGCGGACCCGGACGTGGCGGCAGCCGCCGACCTGGTAGGCCGCCTCGCCGCGGCACACCCCGGCGACGTGGGGATCGCCGCGGCGCTGCTGCTCAACGACGTGGCGCTCCAGCCGGGCGAGGCGCTGTTCCAGCCCGCACGCCTGCTGCACGCCTATGTCCACGGTGTCGGCATCGAAATCATGGCGACGTCGGACAACGTGCTGCGCGGTGGGCTGACGCCGAAACACATCGACGTCGACGAGCTGCTCGATGTTCTCGACCCGACGCCGACCCCGGCGCCGGTGCTCACCCCCCGAACCATGCTGACGACGGCTGGCCTCACGGTGCGTACCTGGGACGTGCCGGTCGCCGACTTCCTGCTGACCGAAGCGATCTGCGACCGACCGGCCGGTGCGCGACCGGCCGGTGGCGGGCACATGCCGGTCACGCGTCCGGCCGTCCTGCTGGTCACCGACGGCACCATCGAGGTGTACGGCACGGGCACCGATGTCATCAGGCTGCAACGCGGCCAGGCTGCGGTGGTCGCCCCGGGGTCGCCGGCATCGACGCGGCTCGGGCTCGCCGGCGTGGGCCGCGTGTTCCTCGCCTCACCGGGGTAGGACGCCTCACCCGGGTACAGCGCTTTTACCGGCGAAAGGCAGCCCGAGGGTCGTGGACCAGTGCCGGCGCCGACACCGTCCGCGGTGCCGCAGAGAGGGTGAGAACGGAGCTGCCAGCGCCCGAACCGGTGGTAAGCGCCGCTATGAGCGGACCGCCCCGGGTAACCATCCGAGCCGCGCTCCCCTGTCCAACCGCCACCGTGCGTCCAACCGCCACCGTGCGTCCAACCGCCACCGTGCGTCCCGCCGGTACCTGAACCGGCGTCCCGTCGAACCAGACGGTCACCGCCGTGTCCGGCGCGGTGAGCACCAGGGTCGTCGCGCCCTGGCCGGTGGCGGCGGGAAGCAATGTGACCGCCGTCGCAACAGGATGGATCACATCCGCCGGGCCGACCCACCGGTATCCCGGTAGCGGGGCCACGCCGGCCCTTGCCGCCCCGGCCTGTCCAGACCCGGCCTGTCCCGACCCGGCCTGCCCCGACCCGCCGGCCGGCATGGGCAGGCCGAGAGCAGCGATCACCGGACCGCCGGAGCGCACCGTCAACCGCAGCGCCGCCACGCCGGCCCCGCCGGGCAGTGCTGGTAACCGGATCACCGCGCCACGCGGTACCCACAGAGCCGCGAAACCCACCGGTACGTAGCTCGCGGACGGCGTCAACAGATCCAGCCGGATCATCGCCGCCGCCTCGGGAGCGGCGATGACGACCCGCGCACCACCGATTCCCGTTGCCGCGCCCGGAAGGAGCAGCGAGCCGGCCGGCCCGGCACCGGCCACCACGGGCACCACGGTCGAGTCCGGTGCGAACGGGCCGGCCGCACGGTCCAGGACCAGGGCCGTCAGGCGCCCGTCACGCACCTGCACCCGCACCGCCGTGGCGTCGGCGTCCGGTGCCATGGTCGCCAGACGATCGGTCACGCTCGCCAGCGGCGGCACGACGACACCGGCGGTGACCCCTGCACCGACGGCCGTATCCACCGTGAACGGCCCGCCGGCGACACCGTGTGCAAACACGGTGACCTCTGCCCGCGCGGGTGTGGCCTCGGGGTTGGTGAGGACGACCAGCGGGTCCCGGCCGGCCACCGTGGCGGGGCCGACAAGCCAGAACTCGCTTCTGGGACGGTCGCAGCGAGCGGTCACCGATGTCCGGCCGTTCGCTGCCGGTGCGGTCACCGTCGCGCTCAACCCGCCTGCTGGTGGGCCGCTCGCGCGAACAGCCAGCGGCTCGCCGCCGCTCACCGTGACCGAAGCCCGCCGTCGCGCCGGACCGAAATGAAGATCATTAACCTTGTCGCCCACGAACAGCCGGACCCACCCGTCCAGCATCGGTCCGTGGTCCGCCGTCCCGCCCGGCTCGCCACCGGCGGTCGCGACGTCGACCGTGACCGCGGACCCGGCCGGCGGTCTGAGATCCGGGCACAGCAACGTCGCCGATGTGATCGGCACCGGGAATCCCGCCGCTGGGGCCGGCCGCAACCGCCTGCCGTCCATCGGCTCGATGAGCAACGCGACGTACCACACGGCCACCAGCGCGAGGGTGCCGGCAACCGCGACCGACGCCGCCCGGCGCAGAAGCCGGACCCGCCCGGATACCGGCGCGAGCCGCGTAACGCTGGTCGCCACGGCGACGCCCGCCTGCGGGGCGGACCCGCCGGGCGCGTCCGGTACCCCGCATCCGGTCATGGCCGTGATCCCGCGTGCGGTGTCGCCGCGGGAGGGCGCACCGGAACCACCGGAACCACGCGCCAGACCACGGCGTCTCCCAGCACCTGTTCGCGCACGAGCCCCGGTACCGCGTCGAGTACGGCGGTCAACGACGGTGGCGCATCCGGGAACGGGACGACGACGGCACACACGGCCAGGGCCGCAAGCTCACCTGCGCCCCAGCTACCCCCCACCGTCAGATCACCGACAATCGCCTCGACCGTGCTGTCGTCGATGGTGTGCCCGGTCGGGACCGTCGGGATGATCCCCGTCGTCCCGGCGGGGTCGGCGAGGCTGGGGCCGCGGGTGTCGGTCAGGGTGTAGGCGACCGGGGAGCCCTGGGACGGCTGACGCAGTATCAGTACGCCGGCCATCCGCCCGGCCCTCCGCCCGGAAGCCGTCGCGACCGCGACCGCGGATGCCACCACGCCGCTGTCACGCGCGGCGGCACCGCGTGCGACCTCACCACCCGACAGGAACGCCAAGCCGCCGGCGACCGGACTGGCAACCACTGCCCCACCGACGGACACGGCCATGAGCTGCCGCCAGCCGAAGGGATGGCGCCGCAGCGCCGCACGTGCTCCCGACGCCGCGAGCGTCGCGGCGAGTAACAACCCGGCCACGGCAACCCCGAGTTGTGCTCCCGCCACGTCGTGACGGTCGGCGCCACACAGGTGGCGCTCGACAGTCGCTCCGACCAGGCCGATCAGGACCACGCCCCAGGCCGCGAGCACCGGCCGTCGGGTATCGGCCCGGACAACCCCGATCACGCCCGCGAGCGCGGCGGGTAGGAGCAGGGCGACGGTCAGATGGGTGGCCTGCGCCGAGGCCGGGACAGACCCGCCAAGCCAGCCTGATGCGGGATCACGCATGCCGAAGGTTCCCGCCGTGAACAGCGCGCCGGGGTCGTCGATCACCACCCTGCGCCAGGGCCACAGCGGGACCGCCGCCACGGCAGCCGGGACGAGCACGAACGGCAGTCGGCGTGCTCGACGCAGCAACAGTGCTCCACCGGCAAGGCCGACCACGGCGGACACGAACAGCGACGGCGCGCACATGACCGCGATGAGCAGCCGCACCGCAAGGCCGCAAGCGGCTGACCAGCCCGATCCCTGGTTATTCCCACGCCCGGCCGGCGCCGGTCCCGCCACCAACGGCACCGCGGCCGCGAGTACGCCCGGAACCGCTATCAGCGCAAGGACGACATCCACCCGCCCGACGGCAACCGCCCAGGTCATGGGTGGGCCGAGCGCATATCCCGCCGCGATGACCGCCCGAGCCCGATAATGATCACCCGCCCATCGCCCCACCCATAGCCCCGCCGATGCCCGCTGGCCGGTCAGCGGACCGCCGAGGCCGCGCCGGAGCTGACCGACCGCGATATAGGCGGCGAGGCCCGCAAGCGCCGGTCCGGCGAGCAGGACACCATCGGCGGCGAGCCACGGCTTGCCGCCGAGCACAGTAGCCAGCAGGGTCAATACCGTCAGCCACGGCGCGGACGGCACCGTGCCGTGCACCGTCGAGGTGGAAACGCCCGGATTACCGGGAACACCGTGCCCGCCGGGCCGCCAACCGGACAGCACGGCCGACCACAGGTCGCGGCCGCCATCGGGCAGCGGGAGCGGCGCGGCGACCCCGGGTATGCCGAAACCCACCGTCCCCGGGCCCCAGCCGGGACCCGCCAGGAAACGTGCGGCACACATCGTCACGACAGCGAGCGCTGCGGCCAGGACCAGCCCCGGCCGGGTCGCCCGGCCACGCAGCCCCGCCCATCCACGCCACCCCGCCCATCCAGGACGGGCGCAAAGGCCGGACAGCGGCTCCCACGCCGCGCGCAACCGGATACCCCGGGCCGGGAACAGCGGACGTAGTGCGCGCGCGGGCACCCGCGCGCGCACTGCCCGGCGGCGGCGCGCGTGGCGCAGCCAACCGGGACGACCGAACACATCCACAGTCGCAGCCACCTCGTCACACCCACGCCGAACCCGGCCCCGGGCGGCAGACCCGACACCTCGCGCGAGCCCGCCGGGTACAAGCCACAGCCACGCCGACACAAACCGCGCCGCCCCGATGTTGGCCAGCCGAACCCGCAGCTCGTCCCGCCGGACTGTCCGGTAGTCGAGCCGTTCGAGGCATGGAACCTGTTCGCCGCCGCCGGCCGGCGCGCGGCCGATCGTGGCGGGCGGAAAAACCACCACCCGCATCCCGGCACGCCACGCCCGCCAGCAGAAGTCGATGTCGAACGCGGTACGCAGCTGCGGGTCGAACCCGCCGAGGAGATGCCACGCTCGGGCGCTGACGAGCGCGCCCGTCAGCGAGACCGCGAGCACGTCCCGGACGGTGTCGTGCTGTCCGTCGTCGATGTCACCCGGGCGGATCCCGGTCACCCGACGTCCGGCACTGTCGACGCTGGCACCGCCGTCGACCGCCACCCCGGGGTCGACCCGGTCGAGTACGTGCGGGCCGATCACCGCGGCGCCCGGGTCCAGCAGGGCGTAGGTCAGCAACCGCTCCAACGCGTCGGGAGCCGGCACCGCATCAACGGGCAGCAGCCACAGGAAACCCTCGACTGGCACCGTGCCCGCAATCGCGAGAGCCTCGGTAACCATGGCGCCGTAGCTGCACCCCGGCGAAACAGTGACCACTGACGGCTCGACGACCGGCGAATCGACCACCGACGACTCGCGATCGGTGGACGGCTCGCAGTCGGTGAGAAGTGTCGCCCCGCGCTGGTCGTCCCCGCCCACCTTCACCAGGACCACATGGTCGGGCACACGGGTCTGTCCGCGCAGCGCGCTGCGCGACTGTGCCGATCCCGGCGCCGACATCACCACGAGCGCCATCACATCGACGGCATCGATATCGACCGCATCGGGACCGACCGCGGCGGGACCAACCGCGGCGAAATCGACCGCATCCAGGCCGACCGCGGTGGGGTCCGGGCCGTGACCGAGCACGGACGGACGCGGCCCGGCCGTTGATGCAGCTCCCGTTGCATGCGACCGAGCGGTCACCACGCGCCGGATGGCTTCCAGTCAGCTTCCGCGGCGGGACGCTCAGACCGCCCGGCGACGCAACCGCCGCCGTTCACGCTCGGACATCCCGCCCCAGATCCCGAACCGTTCATCCTTCTCGAGCGCATATTCGAGGCATTCGTCCCTGACCTCGCAGCCCGAGCAGATGCGCTTGGCCTCGCGGGTCGAGCCGCCCTTCTCCGGAAAGAACGCCTCCGGATCGGTCTGGGCGCACAGCGCGCGCTCCTGCCACTCCGGTGGGTCCGCGAAGACGTCGTCCATACCGATCGTGATGACATCGGCCGAACCACGATCACGATGCTCGGCGGCCACCGCGTCATCGACATGCGCTGACTCGGCAGGTTCGTCGTCGTAGTCAGCATTTAGATCGAATTCGACAGCGATCAGCTCCCCACCGGCCTGGTGACCGGGGTCGGCCTGCCCCGGCCACCGATCAACGGCCGCCCCGGCGGACATCCCGGTGCGTGACCGGTGCGTTTCGGCGAGGACGATGTGGGCGCCCGCGTCGGTGCGTTCCATGTGGACTCCTCCAGACCCGTCGCGGTGCGGTCGGCCACCCCCCGGGCGCCGGCGCGCAGGTGACTGGTGTCCACACCGGTGAGGCAAGCGCTTTATCGCACTTTCCCCACCGGCGGGGGAAATGACACGCCGGTAATTACACGCGCCGAACTCGGCGACGTCAACCCCACCAGCGCAGCATCTTCTACAACCAGCGATCAGACAATAGCTCACGGTAGCAAGACGCCATTACAGAGGGTCCCTGTTCGCAGCCCTGAGCGACACACATCAGCCCCTCGCACCCCCTGACCAGCCCATCTTACCGTCCGGAATTGCATAAATCCGTCATGAATTGTCCTGCTCATGACATCTCCTCCCATCCACCGGACTGCTGAGGACACGGCCCGGCCCGGCCCGGCATCCAGGAGGTAGACCCCGGCTTTGGGACCATTGTCCGACAAGACAGTCGATCAGCTCACCGGCACGACGAAGTCGGGACCCAGGACCCGTCAGGAGATGATCGGAAGGACCCTGCCGGCGACGGCAGAAGACTCGGCGGCGACGTCTCGGCGGGCCGCGGCGAACCGCTCCGCGCCGACGGCTCCGTAGGTCGTGGTGCGCTGGCGAGCGGGCCGGCCCGCCCCGGCTGCCATAGCCTCCAGCTCGGCGATGGATCGGGCCGACCCGTGCTCGGAACCCGCCATGCGGCTGATGGTCTCCTCCATGAGGGTTCCACCGACATCGTTGACACCGCCACGAAGGACCTGCTGGCAACCGTCCTGACCGAGCTTCACCCACGAACACTGGATGTTGTCGATCGCGCCGTGCAACAGCAGCCGGGCCATCGCGTGCACTGCCCGGTTCTCACCGACGGTGGGACCGGGTCGGGCCACGCCGGCCAGATAGATCGGCGAACTGTGGTGAACGAACGGCAGCGCCACGAACTCGGTGAACCCCCCGGTACGCTCCTGGATGCGGCGCAGCAGCCGCAGGTGAGCCACCCACTGCGCCGGCGTGTCCACGTGCCCGTACATCATCGTGGCCGACGAGGGCAGGCCCACTTCATGCGCGGTTGTAATGATCTCCACCCAGCTCGAGGTCGGCAGCTTGCCCTTGGTCAGCACCCATCGCACGTCGTCGTCGAGGATCTCAGCGGCCGTTCCGGGAATCGAGTCGACACCGGCCTCACGAGCAGCGGTCAGCCAGTCGCGGATGGACAGACCTGTGCGGGTGACGCCGTTGACGACCTCCATCGGCGAGTAGGCGTGCAGGTGGAGACCGGGCACCCGTCGCTTGATCTCGCGGGCCAGCTCGAAGTACGCGGTCCCCGGCAGGTCCGGATGGATGCCGCCCTGCATACAGATCTCGGTCGCGCCCACCGCCCACGCCTGTTCGGCGCGGACGCCGACCTCCTGCTGGGAGAGGGTGTAGGCGTCGACGTCGTTGCGTCGCTGCGCGAACGCGCAGAACCGGCACCCCGTGTAGCAGACATTCGTAAAGTTGATGTTCCTGTTGACGACGTAGGTCACGTCCTCACCGACCGTGTCCCGCCGCAGGTCGTCCGCGAGCCGGCAGAGCTCCTCCAGGGCCGTGCCGGCCGCACCGAACAACACCAGGGCGTCCGCGTCGCTGATCCCGGCCGGGTCACCGGTGGCGTGGCGCAGCGCGGCCCGCTCCGCGCCGTCGAGACGCGCCGGCGCCACCGCACGCGCGCGTGATCCCGTGCCGACAACCCCGTCAGCACCTGTGCCGGCCGCGCTGACCTGCTCACGCAGGGCGTCCCAGTCGCCGTACACCGAGACGAAGTCCGCTCTGCGGTCGGCCCGGCGGCCGGTGACATCGATGGTCGCGTGCAGATCGACCCGGCCGCCGTCGACGAGTCCGCCGTCGGGTTCCTGCCATGGACGGCCGACCGCGGCGGCTCCGGCCCGCAACAGACCATCCGGACCGGCCAGGGCGTCGACATGGGATCGCAGCCGCGGGTCCAGCCATGGTTCGTCGAGATACGGCGGGTAGGCGGTCAGTCGCGGCCGCAGCGCGAAGCCCGCCGCCCGCGTGAGCGTGGCCAGCGTCTCAACCGCCGGCCAGGGGCGTTCGGGATTAACGTGGTCCGGTGTGACCGGCGACACCCCGCCCCAGTCGTCTATCCCCGCGGCCAGCAACAGCGCGCATTCGTCGACGTCGACCAGGTTCGGCGGTGCCTGGATGCGGACGGACGGCCCGAGAACGAGCCGGGCGACCGCGACCGCGGCCGCGAGTTCCTGCGCGCCGACGTCCGGCTCGCCCCGCATCGCCGTGTCGTCCTTGGCCCGGAAATTCTGGACGATCACCTCCTGGATGCCGCGGTAGCGTCGGGCCACACCCCGGATCGCAAACAAGGTCTCGGCTCGTTCAATGCGGGTCTCGCCGATCCCCAGCAGCAGCCCGGTGGTGAACGGCACGGCCAGGCGACCGGCGTCCTCCAGCACCCGCAATCGGCGCGCCGGCTCCTTGTCGGGTGAGCCGTAGTGCGGTCCGCCCGGAGTCGACCACAGCCGTACCGCGGTCGTCTCCAGCATCATCCCCATGGACGGCGCGACCGGCTTGAGCCGCGCCAGCTCCGCCCATGACAGGACACCCGGGTTCAGGTGCGGCAACAGCCCGGTCTCTTCCAGGACGGCGATGGCCGCGGCCCGCAGGTATCCCAGGGTCGAGTCGTAGCCATGGGAATCCAACCAGTCGCGCGCAGCGGGCCAGCGGTCCTCCGGACGATCACCCAGTGTGAACAACGCCTCCGCGCAGCCGGCGGCCGCACCCCGGCGGGCGATGTCGACGACCTCTTCGAGGCTCAGGAAAGGATCGGGCAACCGCTGCGGGACGGTCGCGAAGGTGCAGTAGTGACACCTGTCCCGACACAACCGGGTCAGCGGGATGAACACCTTGGGCGAATAAGTGATCGTTTCCGGACGCCCGGCGGAGCGCAGGCCCGCGTCACGGACCCGCGCGGCCGACCGGGACAGGTCAGCGAGATCCGCCCCACGGGCGGTCATCAGGACGGCCGCCTCCACCGCGTCGAGGACCACACCGTCACGGGCCCGCCGCAGCGCACGGCGCAGTGCCGCGGCACCGGGCACGGGCACGGGCACGGGCACGGGCACGGCGCCACGCGCGCCATCGCCGGCCGAACCGCCGGCCGGCTTCCATGATTTCGTCATCTGCTCACCGAACCCCAATGATCATCTATCGGTCTCCTGGCGGTCGACACCGTCGACGGTGTCCACCGGCCCGCGGTGGCGCCGGCGGACACCGCGGTGATCAGGTCTGCGCGTGCGCGGGCACCCGGGCCGTGATCGACCCCAGGTGCCCGCCCCAAAGCCGGCCGGGTGATCCGTGACCAGACGGATCGACGGACGATCAGACGGTGCGGCGGACGTCACCCACCGTTCCTATCTCCGCTGGCACGCCGAACGGCTCGTTCACGGTTTTTTTCACGCCGGCAGGCGCCAGGAGAACCCGGGTCAGCCGGTCATCCCGTCCGACCCGGGCACGGTGGGCTGATCGCACGGAACCGACCAACAACGCCAAGGGTGTGGTAGGTACGGCACCGGGCGGCGAGTTGGTCGCAACGTTTTGACGCGGCGTCGCGCTGCGTCGGAGACCGACCCGCCCGCTGGCGCAGCTCGGACCGCCTGGCGGCCTCCACCTGCGGGTGGCGCGCGCCAGCCAGCGCCCGGGCCAGGGTCGCCGTGACGGCGTCAAGGCTGTGTCTCATCACGATCGGCGGCTTCATCACGATTAGCGGCTTCATCACGATCGGCGGTTTCTTGGTGTCCTCAGGCATGGACCGTCCTTCCGCTGTTCCAGCACTGGGTGCGGGATGTCGGGGCCGCCGACAAACCGCCATGGCGGACGTGCGGTCGCCTGGCACCCCTCGCTGATCCAGTGCGCTGATCCGATGCGCCGGTCGGCGCACGCCATCAGTCTCACCACTCTCTCGAAGGAGAATCAAGAGATAGGAGACGATAAGATCGCCTTCCACTTTCAGTGATATCATCTGAAGAACATTCACATTCATGAGCGCAGACAGCTTCATGAGTGCACACATTCACTACAATCCGCGACATTCGACGCATGAGATCCATCAATGATCCGGAAACCCAGGCCTCCGGCGGCGCGCACAGAACATCATCACGCCACCTTCGGCCAGCAGGATCCGGAGACCCGAGCCACCCGCCTTCCCGCGACCCGCGAGGCCCGGGGTCGTTAAGCTGATCAGGTGCCGCGTAACCGCCAGGAAGTTCCGCGCGAGGAGCGGATTGACGCGCTGCTAGCCGTCGCTGAACAGCAGTTCCTCGCCCGGGGCTTCGCCGCCACATCCATCGCCGAAATCGCACGGGCCGCGGGCATCGAACCGGGTTCGGTCTACTGGTACTTCCGGTCGAAGGACCACGCGTTCGCCGCGGTCCTCAACAGGCTCCTCGACGGTGAGGTCGACCGGATCGACACGTTCACCGGCGACCCGGCCCAGAAGTTGTTCGCCGCCCTCGACTCGGTCGAACGCCGACGGTCGCTGCACCCGTGCGTGGCCGAACGGGCTCCACATTCAGCCGCGGTCATGGAGTATCACGAACGACTGCACGCCTGGCTCCACGGCCTCGCGCTGGCCACGGTCACAGACCGGGTGGCCGAACCCGACCGGGAGATCGCCGCGGACGCGGTCGTGGCCACCATCGAAGGTGGCCTGGCCAACCCCGCTCCCGCACGACCGACCAGCAGCCTCGTACGCTACCTGCTGGCGGCGTTCACAACCCGCCAGCCACAGGAACGGACGCAAGCGACCGTCTCGTCCTAGAAAGCCGACCGATGGCAGAATGGCGGGACGTGAGGATCAGGTGAAGATCACAGCTCTCGCGGGTGGCATCGGTGGCGCCCGCTTCCTGGTCGGGGTGCAGGCAGCGTTACCGGACGCAGACATCACCGTGATCGGCAACACCGGTGATGACATCACCCTGCACGGCCTGCGGATCTGCCCCGATCTCGACACCGTCATGTACACCCTCGGCGGTGGTATCTCCCGCGAGCGTGGCTGGGGTCGCCACGACGAGACGTTCACCGTGGCCGAGGAGCTGGCGGCATACGAGGTAGGTCCCACCTGGTTCGGCCTCGGCGACCGCGATCTTGCCACCCATCTCGTGCGCACCCGGATGCTTGCCGCCGGGTACCCGCTCACCGAGGTCACCGCGGCACTCTGCCAACGGTGGAAGCCCGGCATCCGTCTGCTGCCGATGAGCGACGAACGGGTTGAGACGCACGTCGTCGTGGAGACCGACGAAGGCCGTCGAGCCATCCATTTTCAGGAGTGGTGGCTGCGGATGCGTGCCGCCACACCAGCCCTGGAGATCATTTCGGTGGGTGCCGAAGCCGCGCAACCCGCGCCCGGCGTTCTCGACGCGCTCGCCGACGCCGATGTCGTGCTCCTCCCGCCGTCGAATCCGGTGGTGTCCATCGGGTCGATCCTCGCGATACCCGGGGTGCGCGCGGCGCTGGCGCAGACACCCGCACCGGTCGTGGGCGTATCGCCGATCATCGGCGGTGCACCCGTTCGCGGCATGGCGGACGCCTGTCTCACCGCGATCGGAGTGGCCACCAGCGCGGGCGCGGTGGGTACCCACTACGGTGCCCGCCGGCGCGCCGCCCCTGGCGACGGGATTCTCGACGGCTGGCTGGTCGACACCGCTGACACCGGTACCGAGGTGCCCGGGGTCACCGTGAAGGCCCGTCCGCTGCTGATGACCGATGTCGCGGCAACGGTCGAGATCGTGCGCGCCGCCCTGGATCTCGCCGGTGTCTGACGCTCTGGAAATCATCGCCGTGGCCGGAATCGGTGAAGTACGCGCCGGTGACAACCTTGCCGCACTCATCGTGACGGCGCTGTCCGCCGGCGACCTCCACCTGCGCGACGGTGACGTCCTCGTGGTCACCTCGAAGATCGTCTCAAAGGCGGAAGGCCGACTGCTCCGCGTCGACGGCGACCGGGAGGCGGCCCGGCTGGCCGCCGTCGAGGCCGAAACCGTCCGCGAGGTGGCGCGGCGGGGGCCGACCCGGATCGTGGAGACCCGGCATGGGTTCGTCATCGCCAGCGCCGGCGTGGACGCATCCAATGTGATCAAGGATGAGATCGCTCTGCTGCCAGTCGACCCGGATGCAAGCGCCCGGGCGCTGGCGGCCGGGCTGCACGCGCGCCTGGGCGTGCAGGTCGCCGTCATCGTCAGCGACACCACCGGTCGGCCGTGGCGAGCCGGCCTGACCGACCATGCCATCGGCGTCGCGGGCATGGCCGCCCTGCGTAGCCACGTCGGCGATGTCGACCCCTACGGCAACGAACTCGGCATGACCGAGATCGCCGAGGCGGATGAGCTGGCCGCCGCCGCCGATCTGGTCAAAGGGAAGCTGACCGGAGTGCCGGTGGCGCTCGTGCGCGGATTCCACGCGCTCGCCGACGACGGTCGCGGGGTTCGGGCACTGGTACGCCCGGCAGCAGAGGACATGTTCCGGCTCGGCACCGCCGAAGCCCAGCGGGCGGCGGTCGGCGCTCGGCGGACCATCCGCGAGTTCAGCGACCGGCCGGTGGATCCGGCCGCCGTCAAGCGTGCCATCGCGGCGGCCCTGACCGCGCCCGCGCCACACCACACCACACCGTGGCGGTTCGTGATCGTGACGCAGGCCCGCGACCAGTTGCTGGACGCGATGGCCACCGCCTGGGCGGCGGACCTGACCGCCGACGGCTTCGACGAGGCGGCGGTGGCACGGCGGCTCGCCCGCGGGAACGTGCTGCGTCGTGCGCCCGTCCTGGTCATCCCGTGCCTGGTCACCGACGGCGCCCACGCCTACCCGGACAGCCGGCGGGCCGCCGCGGAGGAGCGGATGTTCCTGGTCGCGATGGGTGCCGGCGTGCAGAACATGCTGGTCTGCCTGGCCGCGGACGACCTGGGATCATGCTGGGTTTCGAGTACCTTGTTCTGCCCGGACGTGGTCCGCGCCGTCCTGGGACTGCCGGCAGAGTGGCAGCCCATGGGTGCCGTCGGCATCGGGCACCCGGCGCAGGCGCCTGCCGATCGCCCGGCGCGCGATGTCGGCGCGTTCGTCGTCAACCGGTAGCCGGTAGTCCGGCGGGTCCGGCGGGTCCGGCGGGTCCGGCGGGGATTCGGTGCACGGGCGACCGCCGGCCCTCCGTAGGATCCTGCGCCGTGGGAAAAAAGAGTGCGGAACGCAACGCAAGACTCGATACGCTCCGGCGCGAACAACGGCGCCAGGAACGCCGGCGTTCCCTTCTGATCTACGGAACCGGCGGCCTGGTCGCAGTCGCGCTGCTGGCCGGCATCATCGTGTACGCGCTGGTGGACAACCGGGCGAAGGATGAGAGCCGCTCGGTCGGTCACGTCACCACGGCGAGCGCGGCGGCGACCGCGACCGGGTGTACCGGAGTCGTCAACGACGCCTCCCGTGGCAGCACCCACGTCGCGACCAACCAGACGGTCAACTATGAGGTCGCGCCGCCGTCGTCGGGTAACCACGATTCCAGCCCACTGCCGGACGCCTACCGCTTCTACGAGCGCATCCCCAACCTGCGGATCGAGCGCGCCGTCCACAACCTGGAACACGGCTTCGTCATCGGCTGGTACGACCCGAAACTCCCTGATGACCAGGTCACCGCGCTGCGTACCGCCGCGGACGCGGCCGGCAACCGGTTCATCGCCGTCCCCTGGGAACGCGGCGAGTTCGCCGACAACAAACACTTCGTGCTGACGGCGTGGGACCGCACCCAGCGATGCGCGACCGTGTCGGAGTCGGCCATCAAGGACTTCGTGAAGACCTACGCCAACCCCAGCCTGGCCGGCGCAGCGTGGGCGTCCCCCACCGCACCCGAATCCGGTGCGTCCGGCGGCCCTCTCGACCTGAGCCCGACCGTCGCCGGCACCGCGCAGGCCGACGACGCGCAGGCCGACAACACCCAGGCCGACAACACCCAGGCCGGCACCGCGCCGACAGCCGGCTCGTCTACCGGTACCGCCACGTCCGCCCCGGCAGGCACGGCCACCACGCCGTAACCCCGACGCCGGCGCCTACATCCGGCGCCTACACCGGCGCCGATGTCCCGGCAGACCCGGGCATCAGCGTCGGATGACACAGCGGTCAGGCGCGGTCCGAGCTGAAGCGGATCGCGCCCGCGCCGAGAACCGCCCCGGGAAACACCCGGACACCAGCCCGCAGCTCGTTGTCGGGCTCGATCCGCGCACCGTCGCCCACGACGACCCCGTCCAGTGACACCCGTGCACCGATGACCGCGCCAGCGCCCACGACTGATCCACGCACCACCGCACCGTCACCGATGACCGCACCGTCGAAGAGCACCGCACCGTCCACCGTGGCGCCCGAACCCACCACGGCCCCGGCGCCCACCACCGCCCCCCCGCTGATCTTCGCGTCTGCGGCGACGGACGCGCCCGCCAGCACCAGCTGATCACCGACGGGTCCCGGCAGCGCGGAGGATGCGATCCGTCCCGTCACCAGGTCGCGGGAACCCTGGATGAACGCCTCCGGGGTGCCCAGATCCAGCCAGTACGTGCTGTCGACGTAGCCGACCACGAGAACGCCGGACGCCAGCAACCCCGGAAAGGTCTCCCGTTCGACCGAGACCGGCCGGCCAGCCGGAATGTCGTCGATCACTGACCGCCGGAAGACGTAGCAGCCGGCATTGATCCGGTTGGTCGGCGGATCGGGAGTCTTCTCCAGGAACTGGGTAACGCGGCCGTCGGCGTCGGTGGGGACCACGCCGAATGCACGGGGGTCACCGACCTCGGTCAGATGCAGGGTGACGGCCGCGTCGGCGTCCCGGTGCCTGCGCACCAGCGCGACGATGTCCAGACCCGACAGGATGTCGCCGTTGAAGATGACCACCGGATCGCCCGGACCACCGCGCAGCCGTGACGCGACGTTGCGGATCGCACCACCGGTCCCCAGCGGCTCGGTCTCGGTGACGTACTCCAGCTCCAGGCCGTGTGCGGAGCCGTCGCCGAAGTACTCCTCGAACACTTCGGCCTGGTATGAGGTGGCGAGAACAACACGGGTGATGCCCGCATCACGCGCGCGAGCAAGCATGTGGGCGGTCACCGGAACGCCGGCGACCGCAAGCATCGGTTTCGGTGCTGACATCGTCAGCGGGCGCAGCCGACTACCCTGTCCCCCGACCAGCATCACAGCGTCCATGACGGGTGAGTGTCCCAGAGGCCCCACGCCCCGGTGCACGATGTCGGCATACCTTCGTGGCGTCGCGTCGCGGACACCTGCCGACCAACCCGGTCATAACTGCCGGATCCACCTCGTTCACCGGCACCGTTCACCGGCACCGTTCACCGGCCACGCCACGCCGGAGTGCGCGCACGAGCCGGACTGGCGATGCTGAAGATGTGGTGCGCCAGCGACCCGCCGGCTATCGGGTCCCCTCCAGCGACGTCCGCACGGACGCCGAGGCTGCCACGGCCGCGCTGCTCCACGGCGGGGAACCGGGGTTTGCCGCCGCCCGCACCGATGACGGTGGTCCCGCCACGCTCGCGGTATGGCTGGCCTGGCATGGCGAGGGTCCGCCCATAGCCGATGTCGTACCCGTGCTCACCAACCTCGGCCTGCGCGCGACAACCCATCGCTGCCTGCCGAGCCGGGCGGGCCCGCTCGGGGGCACCGTCAGCCTGGACGAGTACCACGTGCGCGCCACACCGGAGCTCGCCGACGCCGCCATCAGACAGATGGACGGGCTGCGCGGCATCCTGGCGGGCCTTGCCCGCGGGGACATCGACAGCGACAGCCTCGACTCGCTCGTACTGACCGCCGGGCTCACCGCCCGGGAGGTGGGGTTGTTGCGGGCGCTGTTCCGTTACCTGCGCCTGGCTGGAACGTCACTGGGGACCCGCTACGCCCACCGCGTCCTGACCGCCCACCCGTCCTACGCGCACGATCTCGTCGCGCTGTTCCACGCCCGGATGGACCCGGCCCGGGCCAGTTCCACGGAAACCGGACGGCTGCACGCGCGGCTGGAGGACGCGCTGGGGTGGGTGACCGGCATCAACGACGACATGGTCCTGCGCCGGTTGCGGGACCTCGTCCTCGCGGTTGTGCGGACGACGTTCTACCCGCCCTCCGACGGTCCTCCGCCTGACCGTCCCCCGCCTGACCGTCCCGGTTCCGGCCGTCCCGGTTCCGACCATGCCGGTTCCGACCATGCCGGTTCCGACCATGCCGGATCCGACCGTGGCCCGGTGCCTGAACTCTGCGGGGTGGACACCTCGGAGCCGCTCGCTCTCAAGATCGCCTCAGGCGGACTGCTCTGGTTGCCGCCGCCAGTGCCCGAGGCGGAGACCTTCGTCAGTTCCGTGCTGTTCGACGCGGTGCATCTTCGCGGGGCTGCGCTGGCCCGTGGCGGCATCCGGTGGTCCGACCGCCAGGAGGACCTACGCACCGAGATTCTCGGCCTGATGAAGGCTCAGCGGGTCAAGAACGCCATCATCGTGCCGGACGGCGCCAAGGGCGGCTTCGTGCTGCGGCGTCCGCCGTCGGACCCCGACGAGCTGGCCAGGCTGGCCCGGTCCTGCTACGCGGAGTTCATGCGGGCGTTGTTGGCCCTCGTGGACGACCGGGTCGACGGCGCAACGGTCCGCAGGTCGGGCATGGTCTGCCATGACGGGCCGGACAGCTACCTCGTGGTAGCCGCGGACAAGGGCACGGCGCGCTTCTCCGACCTCGCCAACGAGGTGGCGAGGTCGAGCGGCTACTGGCTCGGTGACGCCTTCGCCTCGGGTGGCCGCAGCGGGTACGACCACAAGGCGCTGGGCATCACCGCCCGGGGCGCGTGGGAATCCGTTCGCCGTCATTTCGCCGAGCTGGGTGTCGACGCCGACCGCGAACCGCTCACCGTCGTCGGCATCGGCGACATGTCCGGGGACGTCTTCGGTAACGGCATGCTCCTCTCCCGTTACATCCGCCTGGTCGCCGCATTCGATCATCGTCACATCTTTCTCGACCCCGACCCCGACCCGGCCCGCTCGTTCGCCGAGCGTGAGCGCCTCGCGGCGCTGCCCGGAAGCAGTTGGGACGACTACGACCGCTCGGCGCTGTCGCCCGGCGGCGGTGTGTTCGCGCTGTCGGCCAAACAGATCGAACTGACCGAACAGGTGCGGGAACTGCTCGGGGTCGGCGACGACGCGCTGCCCGCCGACGCCGTGGTCCGGGCGGTGCTACGCGCGCCGGTCGATCTGCTGTGGAACGGCGGTGTCGGCACCTGGATCAAGGCGAGCACGCAGGAACACGCCGCGGTCGGGGACAAGGCGCGGGACGGGATGCGGGTCGACGCGGTCGAGCTGCGCGCCCGGGTCGTGGCCGAGGGCGGGAACCTCGGCCTCACCGATGCCGCCCGGGTCGAGTTCGCCATGCACGGCGGTCGCTGCAACACCGACTTCGTGGACAATTCCGCCGGGGTGAACTGCTCCGATCGTGAGGTCAACATCAAGATCGGCCTTGACCTGGCCATCAGCACAGGAATGATCGACCGGGTCGACCGCGAACGGCTGCTGGCATCGGCCACCGATGACGTCACGCGAGCGGTTCTGGTCGACTCCGCCCGCCAGGCCCTGGCGCTGAGCGCGGCCGAACGCCATGCCATGTCCATGGCGGACGGGTTGTCCCGGTTCATCACCCATCTGGTGGAGACCGGCGAGATCGACCCGGAGGTCGAGACCCTGCCAGACGCCGAGGAGCTCGGCAACCGGCTCGCCAAGGGGCGTACCTACACCCGACCGGAGATCGCCGTTCTGCACGCCTACGCCAAACGGATGGTCGCCCGGTCGCTGCTGGCCTCCAGCCTGCCCGACGAGCCGGTCGGCGGACCCACTCTGGATGCATACCTGCCGGCATCGCTGCGGGGGACGCTGCGCGAACACTTCGACCGACACCCGCTGCGGCGGGAGATCATCGCCTCCCAACTCGCCAACTCGATCATCGACCGGGTCGGCGCCGGCTTCCTCTACCGGCTGCGTGAACTCAGCGGTGCGGACACGGTCCAGGGCACCCGGGCCTTCGTCATCACCCGCGACCTGCTCGGCCTCACCGACATCTGGGACGCCATGGACGCCCACTGCCTCGGGGAGGGCAGCCGCACCCGCCCGGCCGTAGGCTCCACCGACCCCGCCGCCGAGGCGCTGCTGCACTGTCACTTCGTCCACGAGGAATCCGCGCTGTGGCTGCTGCGGGCACGCCGGTCGCCGCTGGACATCGCAGCGGAGACCACCCGGTACGCCGACGGCATGCGGGAGGTTGCGGCGGCCCTGCCCGCCGTGCTCGCCACCGTCGGATCCGACCAGGAGCTGGCCGGCATCCTGCAGTTGGCCGAGCAGCTCTACGAACGCGGCCTGCCCGCGCGGCTGGCCGAGCAGGTCGCGTGGCTCGACGCGATGAGCCCGGCACTCGACATCGTCGACGTGGCCCTGCGCAACGACCTTGAACCGGGTGACGTGCTGCACGCCTACACGGCCATCGGAACGAATCTGGGCCTGGGACGTCTGGGCCTGGCACACCTCATCGGCCGTGGCGCGCAGCTACCGGGTCAGTCGTACTGGGAGCACATCGCCGCCGCGACCCTGCGGGCGGACGTCGCCCGCGCCCGGTCGGAGCTGACCGAGGCGGCCATGGCCACGCCCGAGTTCGACCTGGACGCGGCCATCGACCGGATCACCACCGGAGCCCGCGCCGACCGGGTACGCGCTGTCGTCGACGACGTGACCGCGGCGCCGCGTCTGACCAGCGCCATGATCTCCGTCGTGGCTGGTCGGCTGAGCGAGCTGATCCCGAGACGGTGACCGGCCTGCTCGGACCCTATGCCCGGTCAGACCCGGGTTTTGCCGGTGTCCGGACGACCACTGGCCGGGAGGTCGTCGGCGGAGCGCGTCGCGCGGGCCCCGGCGCTGTCGCCCGCGAGCGCGACGGTGAGGAGCAGCCGCAGTCCCAGGCCCACTGCGATGGCGAGCCGCAGCGGCAGGTACCGCGGCCCCGAATACTGCCGGAACAGGTAGCGGAGCATGCTGCGGTGATGCGCGATCATCATGCGCCGCGACGTGCGCTTCGTCGAGTGACCGCCCAGGTGCTCCACGACGGCGGTGGGTACGTAGACCAGCTGCCAGCCGAGCAGCCCGAGGCGGCGGCCCAGATCCACATCCTCCATGAACATGAAGTAGGCCTCGTCGAACCCGTCGACCGCCTCGAACGCCCGACGCCGTAGCACCTGGCATGACCCCGACAGCCAGCCGGCGGTCGTCTCGACCGGGGTGGCCCGGTCCCGGCGGTACGCGGTCGTCCACGGGTTCGTCGGCCAGCACCAGCCGAGCAGGGCATGGCCGATCCCACGCCCCAGCGAGGGAAGTTCGCGGGCGGACGGGTAGAGCACACCACCCGGATTCGTGATAGCCGGGCCGAAGGCCCCGGCACCCGGCCAGCGGCTCGACACGTCCAGAAGCTCGTCGAGCGATCCGGGCGTGAACGCGATGTCGGCGTTGGCCACGACCAGCCACGGCGCGCCCGCCCCGGCCGCGCCCCGGTTGACCGCGCTGCCGTACCCGAGGTTGCGTCCGGTACGCAGTAACCGGACTTCCCCGCGCTCAGCCACCGCGGCGGTACCCGCATCCAGCACCGGGGAGTTGTCCACGACAACCACCTCGTACGGCCTCGCCGTGGCCTTGGTCAGGGAATCCATGAACGGACCGAGCACCTCACCGGAATGGTAGGCCACGACCACGACACGGATCTGCGGCTCGGCGGCACCAGTATCCGACCGCCCATCCTGATGATCCACCTGATAATCAAGCGGCCGCGCCGAAGCCCCCGCGTCCTGCACGTTCACCGACCCGCCCTCACTGGCCCATGCCATGCCGACGCGCGTTCGCCCGGCTCTCCCCTGGACCGTGTTGGTCAGAATGCCACCGGCGTGCCCACGGTCGCGCGTCGGGGGTCGGGCCTGCTGGCCGAACGCGTCGGGCCTGCTGGCCGAACGCCCAGAGGTCATGGTCATGACCAGATGCGGGCTGTCGGCTCAGGTGTCGGCGGCTGCCCGCGCGTAGCTCGCCAGGTGCGCCTCGGCGCTGGCTGCCCAGGTGAACTCCCTGGCGCGGGCCAGCCCGGCCTGGGCTAGGACGCCGCGCCGTTGGGCGTCGTCGACCAGCGCGCGCATCTCGCGGGCGATCGAGTCGATGTCCGGCTGGGTGTAGGCGACGGCGTCCCCGCCCACTTCGGGCAGCGAGAGCCGCGGAGTCGTCAGTACGGGCGCGCCACAGGCCATAGCCTCCAGCACGGGCAGCCCGAAACCCTCCCCATGGGAGGGGTAAGCGACCAGCAGCGCCCCGCCCAGATAGCCGGGAAGGTCGGAGAATCGCAGGTAGCCCGGTCGGATGACCTTCAGGTGGGACGGGACCGAGGCAACCGCGGCATCCACGTCGTCGTCCCAGCCCGAGCCGCCGGCAAGTACCAGTGCGGGCGCATCCGCGCGCCCATGGACGGCCTCGGCCCAGCCACGGATCAGGTTCGGCACGTTCTTGCGCGGTTCGAGCATGCCGAGGAAGGCGACATACCGACTATCAGCCAGGCCGAGCCGAAGGCGGACGCGGCGTTTGTCCTCCTCGGTGGGCGGGTGGAATGTCGACGTGTCCACCCCGTGGTAGGCCACATCCGTCGCGGTCGAGTCACCCTCGAGGACCCGGATCAACTCGTCGCGGGTGGCCTTGGACGGAACGATGATCCTCTTCGACTTGCGGACGGCGGTACGCATAGCCGAACGGAAGAACGTGCCCTTCACGGCGGTGTGCATCTCCGCCTCCGTGAAGAACGTGACGTCGTGGATGGTCACGCACACGGGCTGGGAGGTGCGCAGCGGCATCGTGTAGTGCGGCGAATGGATGACCTGCGCCCCCACCTGGTGGGCGACCAGCGGCAGGCCGGTCTGCTCCCAGGCGAGACGGGCCGGCCGGTGCGCGATCGCGGCCGGCCCCGGCACGACGTTGGTGTGGGGAGCGATCCGGCCGTACCGTTCGTAATCGGACCGTTGGCAGACCAGAGCCAGGTCGGCGCCTGCCGCATCCAGGGCAGCCACCAGCCCGTCGACATAGCGACCGACGCCGCCGCGATCGGCTGGGACCGCGGTGGCGTCGACGAGCACCCGGGGAGACACGGCGCTCCTTCCGACTGGCGGCATGTTTGGCACCGCTAGGCTGCTTGGGGCCTCCGGGTGTGCGAGACAAACCATGATCGCACGCCCGTTGACCTACCTAGATTCCGTAGGGCCACCGACGACGCTGGAAGATCCATGATTGCGCCGTCTTCGGCCCGCTGGCAAGACTACGCCCGCCCCCGATCCTTGGTGGTCAAGGCACGGGAGTCGGTAAGTTGACGGTAGAGGGACCAGACGGTCTCCGCCGCCCCATTCCAGGTAAAAGCGGCCGCTCTCGCCCGTCCGTCCGCGGCCAGCCGGCGCCGCAGACCCTCGTCCGCGATCACTGCCGTGACCGCGCGGGCGAGCGCCGCCGGGTCGGCCACCGGCACGGTCACGACGGCGTCCCCGCC
>NZ_CAUVXG010000038.1:0-5181 GCF_963555885.1 Protofrankia sp. Cr2 | reverse complement strand
GCGGGGACGCCATGGGCCATCGCCTCGATGACCGGCAGCCCGAAGCCCTCCGAGCGGCTCGGCGCGAGCAGTGCGGTGGCCCGTGACAGCACCACCGCGAGGTCGGGGTCGTCAAGGCGCCCCAACGCGTGAATCCGGGCCGGGTCGAGGCCCAGCCGCGCGGCTTCGACCCGCAGGTCCAGCCCACCCCAACCGGGTGAACCGACATGCACCAGTGACAGTGCGGACGCGGCAGGCGCGGTGGATGTCGCAGGCGCGGTGGATGTCGCAGGCGCGGTGGATGTGGCGGACGCGGCAGGCCCGACGACGGGCTCAGCCAGCTCAGCCAGCGCGGCCAGGACGGTGTCCAGACCCTTGCGGGGCTCGAGGGTGGCCAGAGTGAGCAGATATCCGCCGCCCGGAAGACCGAGCCGGGCGGCGCGGGCATCGGCGTCCGCCGGGATGGTCACGACCGCCTCGGCCACGCCCTCGCCGATGACGTGCAACCGGTCGGCCGGAATCGGCAGATGTGCCCGGATGTCGGCGGCGACGGCCCTGGTCGGCACGATCACGGCATCGGCCTGGCGGGCGGCGCGCCCGCCCATCTGACGGTGCCACCGGGCACCGTGGGTTGTCAGAGTGTGCGGATGGGTCCACGGCACCGCGTCGTGGATCGTCACCACGAGCGGCACGCCGCGCCGCCGCGGCGGGACGAGCAGCGTGGGGGCGTGCACAATCCCCACAGCGCTCGGCGCTGGCCCGTAGCCGCGCAGCCACGCGGTGGCAAGACCGCGTCGGGGCAGCGGCAGCCGGATGGGACCGACCACGCCCGGCACTGCCGCGCCGTCCGCTTCGCGTTCTCCCCGCCAGGCACACCAACTGATCACGCTCTCGCCCGGCCGCGCCACCCTGGCGAGCGCGGCGGCAAGCTCGGCGGAGTACCGCCCCGTTCCGCCCGGCACCGGTGCCAACATCTGCTCGACTAAGAATCCGACCCGCACAAATGAGCATCCTCGCGTATTGATCGCCGACGTCAACCATCGCACGTCACGTCCGCCGCGTACGCCGCGTCTCGGCCCCATCCGCCAGGCCCGCGGCGGGCGGCCACGGCCATGATCGGCCCATCCACCGGTGCGGCCACGACGATGATCGGCGCGAGTTTGTCGCTATGTACGCTTTTCGGCCGAATAGGCGTACCCAACGACAAACTCGCGCCGATCTTGCTAGCGCCACGACGTACATCCTGCGGCTACGGAGAAGGCGTCGCCTGCACCCTGGTCGCTGTCGGCACGCTGGTCGCCGCCTGCACGCTGGCCGCCGCCGGCCCAGCCGTAAAGGTCGGCACCGGCGGATTTCGAATCGGCGGTCCACCCTCGGGATTCACCGCCCGCGGCCTCGCATCGAACGGCACCATCGGCGGCGGACCAGCCGGCCGCGCCTCTGGTCGCCGCGGCCGCGACGTCGGTTGCGAGCCGGCGACGGCCAGCCTTCCACCACCGCTGGGACGACCACCGGCGACCATACGACTACCAGTCGCACTTGTCGTGCCTGGCGTCGGAAAACCCGTCCCGCCATCGGACGTCGGGGTGGCAGACGGCCCGCCAGGTGTGACGGTCGGCGTGCCGTCAGTACGGTCAGCCGTCACATCCGCCCCGTTGGGGGAGGCAGGCGCCGTCGACAGCACAGTTTTGGGCTCACCCACCGGCTTGGAGTCCGGCGAGCAGCCCACGAGGAGAACCAGCGCACTCGCGGCGGCCAGCCCTACCCCCGCACCAGTGCCGGGCGCCGGTAGCCGGGTTCGCCTGACCAGACCACCACGAATCATAACAATCACTATACGGATCGCAGAGACGACACATCCGACAGATCGACCGCGCTGTCGGCTACGGTGCCTCCCTGGTCCGCTGACCTGCCGACACCGTGTTCCTACTGATCAGCGACCTGATCGAAGACGGGGACCAGTCGTCGCTCGTCGCCCGGCTGCGGGCGTTGGTCGAATCGGGGGTATGCGTCGTCGTCCTACTCGCCCTCTCCGACGACGGCACCCCCGCCTACGACCACGCGCTCGCCGCAACCTGCGCCGAACTCGGCGCGCCCGCGTTCGCCTGTACCCCGGACGCATTCCCCGAACTACTGGCGACGGCGCTGCGACGTGAGGACGTGGGACGGTGGGCCGCCACCCACGGCGCTACAGCAGCAGGGTGAGCGCTGCGCGGTGCCTGGGCCTGACGGCAGAGAAGTGGCGGCGGTCGATGGTGGCGACCCGCTCCACTCCGTATCGTTCCGCAACGGCGATGACGGAGGCGTCCGTCGCACCGAGCGGGAAGTCCGCATACTTGCGCACCAGCTCACTGATCCGCCGCAGATCCTCGGCCATCAGGTGGACCAGCTCGAAGGTGCCCAGGGCGACCTCGTCGACGAAGCCCGCCTCGATCCGGGGGAAGTCCTCGAAGGCCCAGCACACCTCGGTGAACACCGGGCTGGGCAGTAGTCGCGGTCCGATGATCTTGGCAACAAACGGGGCAGACTCGGCGTGCCGGTCATCGCTCTTGTCGAACGCAGCGATGAGCGGATCGCTGTCGAAGACCGTCGTGATCACGAGGAAGGCGGGTGGCGACGCTGGATCCGCTCGCGAAAGTAGTCGTCGTGCCGCTCGGCGACGTCTGTGCGCCCAGTCTCCACGGCACCGATCAGGGCTAGCAGGCCCGCCGGAACTTCTTCCTCGGCTTCGGGCTCGACGGATGGAACACTCTCGGTCAGCGCCTCGACGACCTGGCCCAGTTCCTCGTCCTGCGTGACGAGCAGCCGCAGGCGTCGCACCTGGGCCGGGGTGAGCCGATCCACCAGGTGATGCATGTCTTCGTAGTCGAACGCGGCGGTCACGCAAGCAGTGTAGGACGGCGCAGCGGCCCCGGTCTGCCCGCTCGGCAGAGGTTCACCCGTGCTGGCGTGCACGGTGTCAGGCACGGCCCGGAGCGATCGTGATTGGGTGTAGTTCCGCTCAAGTGAGATCGTTGCGCTAGTGATCTTCGAGTGATGTGCTGGGGTTGATCAAGAAGGGGGCTCCTTCTCGCTACGTTCCGTGGTGACGAAACCATTGGGACGTGACAGCAAAAAGGAGCCTGCGTGCCAGGGTACGAGGAACCGTCAGCGGCGGCGACGGCGGGGCCGTTCACCGAGGCCAGAGAGCGCTACCGTGCGCTCGAGGCGCTGCTCGCGGGCGCGGACAGCCGCTCGTCCACGCACGACCAGGTCGAGGACCTGATCGACCGGCACGGCCGGGAGGTGCTGCGCGCGCTGCTGCAGGGACATCTCGACCTGCGCGCCCAGGCCGAGACACGGGCTGACCCGCCGCCGGTCGGGGCCGACGGCGTGCCCCGCACCCGCACCGAACGCGGCCACACCCGGCGGCTGGTATCCCAGTTCGGGCAGGTCACGGTCACCCGCAACGCCTACCGGGCCCCGAAGACGGGCAACCTGCACCCGGCGGACGCGGCGCTGAACCTGCCGGCCGGGCTGTACTCGCACACCCTCGCGCGCAGGCTCGCCCTGGAGGCCGTCCGGGGCTCGTTCGACGACGCGGTCGACGCGGTCGCCCGCGCGACCGGCCAGGTAATGGGCAAACGGCTGGCCGCCGAGCTCGTCCGGGACTGCGCCGCCGACATGGCCGCCTTCTACCTTAGTATTACCCGAAAACGACCCGGAGCCGCGAACGACTACGGTCATCCGTCCACGGAACAACCGCCATCGGCGAGGCACCTGACGATGACCCCTGCAAAGCAGTGGCAATATCACCCGCGAATGTCATAGCGGTGACCGCGGGCATCTCAACCACATTTTCGATCGACTCAGGACCACCCAGGGCGACAGAAGGAACGTAGACCCAATGCTTATTTGAAGCGACTGCCCTTCGGCGACGAACCACCTCTAATGTAATTTCGTCATAGGGTCGCTCGGCATTTCGCAAGAACTCATCGACAAGAAATTCTTCGAAAGATCCGGCAATTACCTCGGAACGCAATAGTGTGCCTTCAAGGAAGTAAACCTCCTCCCCCATTGCACCCGACTCGCCTCTTCGGTAAGCATATTGGTCCCCCCAAGCCGTCTCACCAAAAATCATATACGGATCAACCTGCTCACCCCAGGCGAATCGCCAAGTATCCCATGCATTCCATGTTAGAAGATCAAGAAAAGGCTCTTCCCTCACACCAAATAGTCGAAAGGCTCCATGATAGACCGTCATCCCGTTCAACAACTGCAGCAGCTCTAGATGAGGTACAGGAAACAATTCTAATGGCGTTCTTAGAGCCGAGTCCGGGTCTAGAGCCGGACCTATATCATCAGCGAGTGGTCGCAACACTCGCTCTATTTCCCAAGGCGTCATATTGGCCTTCCATCGACGGTGAACCTTTCCAGTAGCATCCCCACTCTCGACCCAAGAACCCCACCACAAACCTGGTTCGAGCAACCAGGCATGTCGATCCAGCCCGCCGGAGGACTCGCCTGCCCTGAGACAGCCGTGTCGGGCACATGTCCAGCCTGCCCAGTGTACGGGGTACCCGTTCGTGCAGCACGAAGGCGCTCAGCGCGTGCCGCCGCACTTGCCTCGGCACGCAGCGCACCGTTCGTCGAACGGATCACCTGCGGCCCATTATCGGCTAGCCAAGCGTTCGTACGCGCTGCATAAGCACGAATCGCCGCAGCCTCGCCGGCAGTCCGACCTGCTGTCGATAGATCAACCGTACTTCCCTTTGAGCTACTTTCCGGTCCAGCATTCTGCTGCTCGTCTCCGTTGTCGGGGTTGGTGGGTGAGTCGGGGAAGGTCGGCGGGGCCGGAGGCTTACCGCCACCGGGCGGACCGCCCTTGCCACCCGCAGCCGGATCAGATCCGGGCTCGTCCGGCACACAAGTCATCACCAGCGGCGACGGACCCCCCGCCGAGGCACAGCTACCATCCGTGCCCTGCCCAGACGCCCCATCCCCCGACGGCAACGCATCCGCACAGACACCCGGCCCGCACTCTTCAAGCTCCAACGGCGTCCCCGCCGGCGACGAACCAGCAGGCCACTCAATATTCGGCAACGACGACAGCGCCGTCCCCGCCGGCGGCTGCGCCTTCAACTGCGGCAACGGGATCGGTGGAATCGACCGCTTCAACGACGAACCCGCGTTCGTACTCGCCCTACCCTTGACACCACCGCC
>NZ_CAUVXG010000037.1:23381-49614 GCF_963555885.1 Protofrankia sp. Cr2 | reverse complement strand
GGGGGTGGTGCGCCTGTGGGACACGGCCTGCGGCAACCAGGTAGCCACTCTGATGGGATTTGTTGAGGGATGGGCTGTCCTGGTTCCAGATGGCTCATACAAAGTCGCCGGCGATCCCACCAAGGCCACCTGGTGGATGATCAAAAATGTCCGTTTTGAGGCTGGAGAGCTAGACAGCCATCTCTCGTCGATCCGACGGCTGTCCGACGATGTCCCGCTGCCATCGTGACATCACGGTGGCAGCCGCTCCGTGCCAACGTCCAGGTCACCGTCCGGACCGAGGCTGTGGAGCTCCACATGGTGCGGGCTGGCCGTCGGCGGTGCCGGCAGTGTTGATCTTCGTCGGGTGGGTACCGTCGGCCAGTGAGCGCGCCGGTGGCGGGGACGTCGGTGGTACAAGGCGTCGACCAGCTCCGGCGGAAACGTCTTCGTCAACGCCTCTACCGACACCCGGGCTGGTAGTCAGCCCGCGGGCGACAGCCCCTCCGCCCGGTCATGCGCCACGCCATAACCCTGCAAGACGACGATCATTTACTGTAAGGAATTGGGGATTGGTCTGACTCGGTTCGTAATTTCTTGTGCCACAGTACAGCCGGGTCGCTTACGTTAGCAACGATCCGAACCACTCGAGCCTTTACGGACTGCGGCCGGCGGGCGTAACTTCCGTCCTGTTGTAGCCAAGTCTATTTCGCGACGACAGTCCGTGTACCACACCGTTCACTGTCACGGTCCCACCTGGCAGCGTCTGGGTGATGGGGGACTACCGCTCCGATTCACTCGACTCCCGCTACCACCCCGACGTCAACCACGGGCCGCACCCATGGATGACATCGTCGGACCGGTCGTTGCGATCGTCGGTCCCCTGGACCGGATCAGAACTCCCTGACTCTCCAAAGCCGGCCCTTCGCACTGCGGCGGTCACAGGTGGACCGTGACGTCGGGGGTCGATAGCGATGCGGCGGCACGGGCAAGGTTGCTGATCCGGGTCCAATCGCCTGCCGCGACCGCATCGGGCGGGGTCAACCAGGACCCGCCGACGCAGCCGACGTTAGGCAGGGCCAGGTAGTCCTGTGCTGTGGCGATGGTGATACCGCCGGTAGGGCAGAATCGGATCTGTGGAAGCGGTCCTGCCACTGCCTTCAGGTAGGCGACTCCGCCCGCAGCTTCAGCGGGGAAGAATTTCATCTCTGTCCGTCCACGGTCGAGTACACCGAGCATCTCGGATGCGGTGGCAACGCCGGGAAGATACGGCAGGCCGCTGGCGTCCATCGTGTCGAGCAACCGAGCGGTACAACCGGGGCTGACCAGGAAGCGCGCCCCGGCATCGACGGCCTGCTTCACCTGATCAACCGTGATGACGGTGCCCGCGCCGACCAGAGCCTCGGGTACCTCTGCCGCGATCTTTTTGATCGATTGGAGGGCCGTCTCGGTACGCAGCGTCACCTCGATGATGGGCAGGCCCCCGGTGACGAGGGCGCGGGCGAGGAGTACCGCGGTCTGGATGTCGTTCAGAACAACTACGGGAACCACCGGTGCGACGTCGAACAGTGATAGCGGTTGCGTGATTGTGGTCATGCTGTCACCGTCATGATGGTGGCCCCGTGGTCGGCCGGGCCGACGGCCCGACGCATGGCGGCGAACAGTTCGCGCCCGGTGCCCACCCAGGCGTCATCGCCAGGCGGCCCGCCGCTTGGCTCACGATCGTCGAGATCGATGCCGAGTATGTCGAGCGTGCCGGCTGTGGCGTCCAGTCTGATGACGTCGCCGTCGCATACCCGGGCGAGTGGTCCGCCTGCGGCCGCCTCTGGCGTGAGGTGGATCGCGGTCGGTATCTTGCCGGAGGCACCGGACATTCTGCCGTCAGTGACGAGAGCGACCCGGTGCCCGCGGTCTTGTAGGACGCCGAGGGCTGGGATGAGTTTGTGCAGTTCGGGCATGCCGTTGGCCCGCGGGCCCTGGTAGCGCACGACTGCCACGAAATCACGATCGAGTTCGCCGGCCTGGAATGCGGCGAGGAAGTCCGCCTGGTCGTCGAATACTCTTGCCGGCGCCTGGACAACGTGGTGCTCGGGGCGTACCGCAGACGTCTTCACTACTGCTCGACCGAGACGGCCGGTCACCATACGCAACCCGCCGTCCGGCGCGAACGGGTCGGCAACCGGGCGGAGCACGTCTGTATCGAGACTCTTCCTTACTCCGTCCCTCCACAGGAGTCCGCGCTCGGTCAGGACCGGTTCCTGGCGGTAACGGTTGAGGTCGGCGCCTGTGACAGTGCGGACGTTTCCGTGCAGCAGACCTGCGTCCAGCAGCTCGCCGATGAGGAAGGCGGTGCCTCCGGCTGCGTGGAAGTGATTCACGTCGGCGGAGCCGTTCGGGTAGATCCTGGCTAGCAGCGGTACCACGGCCGACAATTCGGCGAAGTCGTCCCAGGTGAGTCTTATCCCGGCGGCGGCTGCGATGGCGACCAGGTGAATCGTGTGGTTGGTGGATCCGCCGGTGGCGAGTAGACCGACGATGCTGTTGACCATCGCGCGTTCGTCGATGATTTCGCCAATGGGTGTGTATGTGTCGCCGAGAGCGGTCAACCGGGTTACCTGACGCCCGGCGGCTGCGGTGAGTGCCTCGCGCAGCGTCGTCCCGGGGTTGACAAAGCTCGCGCCCGGCAGATGTAGACCCATGATCTCCATGAGCATCTGATTCGTGTTGGCTGTTCCGTAGAAGGTGCAGGTGCCTGCGCCGTGGTAAGAGGCGGTTTCCGCATCCAGCAGGTCGTCGCGGTCGACCTTGCCCTCGGCGTACAGCTGGCGGACGCGACTTTTTTCCGTATTGGACAGCCCGGAGGTCATCGGCCCGGCCGGAACGAGCACGACGGGCAGGTGACCGAAGGACAGCGCACCGATGATCAGCCCGGGAACAATCTTGTCGCAGACCCCGAGTAACAGTGCACCGTCGAACATGTCGTGTGCAAGCGCGACCGCCGTGGACATCGCCACCAAGTCCCGGCTGAACAACGACAGTTGCATGCCTGTACGGCCCTGGGTGATGCCATCGCACATCGCGGGCACGGCGCCCGCAAACTGCGCAACGCCGCCGGCGTCATGTACCGCTCGTTTGAGTAGCGCCGGGTAAGTTTCAAACGGTTGGTGCGCGGAGAGCATGTCGTTGTATGCGGAAACGATGGCGATATCGGGCTTGGCTACACCGCGCAGCGCCAGCTTGTCAGCCGGTGCGCATGCGGCGAAACCGTGCGCGAGATTGGCGCAGCCAAGCCCCCCGCGCATGGGATGCTCCTGGGCCGCGGCGCGGATGCGGGCAAGATACGCCGCGCGGGATGCCGCGCTGCGAACGATGATCCGTTCGGTTACCTCCGCCACGACTGGATACAGAGACGTGCTCCCGCTCACTCGGACACCTCCTCATGCCAGGTCCGTCCATCGCGTTCGATCAGTGCGACCGCCGCCGCCGGTCCCATGGTGCCGGCGGCATACCGCCTGGGTGGCTCGACCGATACCGCCAGGCTGGCCAGCACAGGCTCCAACCACGTCCATGCGGCCTCGACCTCGTCACGTCGCATGAACAAGGTCGGGTTGCCACGGATGACATCCATGAGCAGCCGCTCATAGGCATCAGGAAATCGGAACTTGAATGTCTCGGCGAAACTGAGATTGAGGTTCACCGAACGCAGGCGCAGGCCGCCCGGTCCAGGTTCCTTCGCCATCAGATGCAGGCGTACGCCCTCGTCGGGCTGTAGACGTAGCACGAGGCAGTTGGGGGTGATGGTGTTTTCCTCGACACCTGGAAAGATTGAATGTGGTACTGGCCGGAACTGCACCACGATCTCCGATGCATGCCGGTCCAGCCGCTTTCCGGTTCTCAGGTAGAAGGGCACGCCGGACCAGCGCCAGTTCTGCACCTCGGCTTTCATTGCCACGAACGTCTCCGTGTTACTCGCGACCCCGTCCAGCTCGTCACGGTAGGAAGGCACTGCGACCCCGTCGACGACGCCCGTCGTGTATTGCCCGCGGACGATGTATCGCCCTGTTTCGCCCGCAAGGGGGCGCAATGCCTTGAGTACCTTCAGCTTCTCGTCACGGACGGCCTCCCGATCCAGCGAGGTGGGAGGTTCCATGGCCACCAGGCACAGCAGTTGCAGCAGATGGTTCTGCACCATGTCACGCAGGGCGCCGGCGCTGTCGTAGTAGCTCCCGCGTCCACCTACACCGATCGATTCCGCGACCGTGATCTGTACGTGGTCGATCGAACCGGAGTTCCACAGCGGCTCGAACAGCGAGTTGGCGAACCGGAGCACGAGCAGGTTCTGCACGGTCTCCTTGCCGAGGTAGTGGTCGATCCGGAAGATCTGTTCCTCGTCGAAGACCGCCCCGACCTCATCGTTGATCCGACGCGCAGATTCAAGATCGTTACCTATCGGTTTCTCCAGTACGACCCTGGATTGCCCGATCACCAACCCGCGCTCCCGCAGGCCGAAGCAGATCGGCCCGAACAGCCGGGGGGCACAGGCCAGATAGAACACCCGGACCCGGTTCTCCCTGTCCGCTGACAGTGCCTGCAGGCCATCCCACGTGCTGTGATCACCAGCGTCGATAGTCACGTGGTGCAGGCGCTGAAGGAACCGTGCACGGATATCCGCTTCGTGTACCGCATCCGGAACGAACCGGCGGAGCTCCGAGTCCGCCTTGTCGCGGTATCCGGCATCGTCGATCCCTGCTCGTGACACGGCGATCACACGAGAGTCGGGGGTGAGTTGTCCGTCCCGGTCGCGGTGGTACAGCGCTGGCAGCAGTTTGCGCATCGCGAGGTCACCGGTGCCACCGAAGACGACGACATCACAGTCGGCGACTGGTGCACGGTGCGACCCGGCCTCGCCCTTCACCGCACGGTCCCGGGCGGCGGCGAGAGGCGTCCGAAAACGGTGAGGGCAGCCTGGATGTCGGCATCCCTGCCCATGCGACCGGAGACCCGTAGGCCCTGACCGCAGGCCCAGGCTGTTCGTGTGCACCAGGGCTGGTCCGGTCGGTCGGGTCCGATATCGGACCGGCTGGCGAGGCGGATACAGACGAACGCGGCCAGGATCCCGATGATGGCGGGTTGTTCTTCGGGGGAATCTTTTGCGAGGCGTTCCAACGCGTAGATTTCGCCCAGTCGGATGTCCAGTGCGGCGATATTGAGCTGATGAAACGTATTGGCATAACGCTCGGTGAACTGCCGGCCGGGTTCCCCCGTGTTCACAGGACGATCGTATCGTCGGTTCTCGTCCATCTTCTCCACCTCGATCAATAGATGATCTTTGCTGGGTGATGTGAATTCTGTTTCGGATATTTTGACGGCGGCTGTGGAAAGATACGGGGGCGGGTTGTCAGAGCGCGGAGACGTCATCCCGGTGGTGGCGTGCTTCGGGCAGCTCCCACACGTAGACAGGCAGTACCCGGCCGTCAGCGCTGGCTCGTACCCGGCCTGTGCCCCGGGCGTACGCGGTGGTGCTGAGGACGAGACGATCGTCGGCATAGACTTCGAGGAACTCGCCGACGGCCAGTATCCGCAGATGTTGCGGCACCCTTCGAACTCCAGGCGGCGGGGCCACCTGCGTCGGTTCGCCCGGTTGGCCGGCGGACTGTTGCACGTGCACGCGGCCAATCCCGGCTGGGCATGCATCGGAGTCGCCGATTCCTGCTGGTATGGATGCGCCCGTACCAGCAGCCTCCGGAGACCAATCCTGGGAAGGATCGTAAAACCCGACGCAGCGGTCTGGAAGGTTGTCCGCAACCAGTGGTGCGCCGAGTGGTTCGTCCTGGAGGACCGGGCCGCCGGCGTAACCGATCCGTATCCGTCCGGCGCGTGCATGGACGTCCAGCATCATGACATCCGCACCGTCACCGTCCGGGCAGATCGTCACGGTGACGCTTCTCGCCTCGGTGGGGACGTCAACCTCGATGATTGCGTCCTTGGTGAGTCCTGTATCTGCCGGTTTGACCTCATGGGCGGCGGGTGGCCACCAGGCCAGGACGGGCACGCCGTCGGTGTCGAGGCGGAGGCGTTTCGGCTGGGCGATCATGCCGCGGACCAGGTCGCCGTGGTCGTTGAGCCCGACCCGTCGCTGCACGGTGTGCAGGACGAGCCGTTCGCCGTCCGCCTGGATGACGCGGGGCGCGTAGACGCCGGGTGGGGCCAGCCGGCCGCGCCGGACCCATGGTCCGAGCAGGGTGTCTGATTCGTATACGTCCACGGAGTGGTCGGTGGAGACGCAGACCAGCATCATCCAGCGGTTGTCGAGCCGTTCGACCACCGGGCACTCCAGTTCGGAGTGCGTCCCGCCTGGCACGACCGGTGGCAGCACGGTCCAGTGCAGCAGGTCGGATGAGACGGCCGCCGCGATGCAACCGCCGACCGAGGCCGCGAGGTTGGTTTCGCGTGCGGCGATGAACATCACCCATTGGTCATGGTCGGGGTCGCGGACGACGAACGGGTCTCGCCAGGCCTGGTAGCTGTCGGTGCGGTACCAGTGTGGGTCGGCGATGCAGACGGGGTCGGTGCTGACTCGGTGCCAGCCGGTGCCGTCGTGTCGGGTTGAGCGGGCGAGTCCGACGGCCTGGGTGGCCGGGTGGGGGTGGGCGGATACGCCTGTGTAGAGCATGGCGAGTCCGCCGTCGGGGTGGTCGACGATGCTCATCGTCCAGATCGCGCCGTCATCGAAGTGCCCGGGGCGGGCGATGCCGAAGGTCGGGCCGAGTGGTTCCCAGTGCAGCAGGTCGGTGGAGTGGGCGTGGCCGTAGCTGGTTTCGTGCACGGACGCGTCGAAGGGCACCACGGGTGGCCCTTGGAGGTGTAGAAGGTGCCAGCCGTCGTCGGTGGTGAGCACGGCGAAGTCGTTGAGGACGAGACCTGGTGGTGCGTAGCGCACGTGCCCTCCACGGTACACAGATGATGACAGTAGGTGCGGGCGGCTGGCGGGTGGTGGTGCCCGCGGTGGACCTTTTCTGTGATACCCCTCATATCGGCGGCCTGCAAGCGCTTGCAGAACCTGTGGAGTCGGCGTACCGTTCCTGATCATCGTGATCTGGGTCACGTGGGAGTAGGTCGGGCGATCGGGTTCCGGCGGGCGTGTCGGTGGACGGAGTGAGGAGCTCGGGATGAGTGGCAGCATCGAGGAGGTGGCCGCGCTGGCGGGCGTGTCCACGGCGACGGTCTCGCGGGCTCTGCGCGGACTGCCCAACGTCGCCGAGAGCACGCGGATCCGGGTCGTGGAGGCCGCCGCCCAGCTGCTGTATGTGGCCTCACCGCAGGCGTCTCGGCTGGCCAGTGGCCGCACCGGCACCGTCGGAGTGGTGGTGCCGTATGTGACCCGATGGTTTTTCGCCCAGATCATCAGCGGCACCGAGGCGGTGTTGCGGGCGGCTGGCCTGGACCTGCTGCTCTACAACCTCGGGGATGACGCGGGCCGGGCGCGGTTCTTCGACGCGGTGCCGCTGCGCAAGCGGGTCGATGCGGTGCTCGTGCTGTGTTTACCGCTGACCCCGATGGAGATCGAGGTCTTGCAAGCGCTTAACGTCCCGGTGGTTGTCGTCGGTGCGGCGGTGCCCGGCTTCGCCGGCGTGCGGATCGATGACGTTGCCGGTGCGACCGTGGCGGTACGACACCTGATCAATCTTGGTCATCGGCGGATCGGGCTGATCTCCGGCGGGGCGACGGGTGAGGGTTCAGCTGACCGTGAGCCGATGCGTTTCACCGCTCCCACGGACCGTCGGCGCGGCTACCGCCAGGCCCTCAGGTCGGCGGGGATCCCGTTGGACCCGGGGTTGGAGGCGGCCGGGCATTTCACCGTGCGTGGGGGCGAGCAGGCTATGGCAGAGCTGCTGTCCGCGCAGGCGCCTCCCACGGCGGTGTTCGCTGAGAGCGACGAGATGGCGATGGGGGCGTTGCGGACCCTGCGTCGTGCCGGGCTGCGTGTCCCGGACGACATGTCGGTGGTCGGTTTCGACGGGCACGACATGGCGGAGTTGTTCGACCTCACCACGATTGTTCAGCCCGTGGTCCGCCAGGGCGCGATCGCCGCGCAGCTGTTGCTCAGCCTCCTGCGCCACGAGCATCCGGCATCCACCGGTGCCTCTGGTGACGACGGTGGCGGCGGTAGCACTGCTTGGGACATGGGCGGTTCGGTAGACGACGATGCGGCCGGGGAATCTGTTTCCGCCGATACCCGGGTGGATCCGGCTGTGCCGATATCGATTGTGGTACCGACCCGCATGCATGTCCGTGGCACCACCTGCCCTCCCCGCGGCTGGGGCGACGACGTTTCGCCCAGCGTGTCACACCTGGCACGCCCAGTACCACCGGATGTTCCGGTGATGTAAGAGCGCCCCTATTGCCGGTCGCTCCTAAAGGTTCCGGCCCCAGCTCTCTCGTGCCGGAGCCGTTTGGCTGCCCTTGGCCCAGGCCGGCCTGTATCGAATCGAGACAAGGAGTTCGCGTAATGCGAAGCAGAACAACCGTCAGTGGAGTCCTCGCTGCTGCCTGCCTTGCGCTGGTGGCCTGCGGAGGTGGTTCGGATACGTCCCAAGCCGCGGGTACGGCGAGCACATGCAACGGGAAGATCGACGGTAAGCGGACGGTGTCCGTCTGGTTCCACACCGGTCAGGGCGATGAGCGCACGGCGTTCGAGCATGCGGTGAACGCGTTCAACGCCAAGCAGTCCGACGTCGTCGTCAAGCCGACGTTCATCCCGGAGGGGAACTACAACGACCAGGTGAAGGCCGCCGCCGCATCGGGCTCGTTACCGGATATCCTCGATTTCGACGGTCCGAACCTCTACAACTATGCCTGGAATGGCAACCTGCAACCGCTTGACACGTGCGTGCCGCAGCAGCTGCGGGCCGATCTGTTGCCCACCATCATCAAACAGGGTATTTACAACACGAAGCTGTATGGGGTGGGGACCGCCGAGTCCGGGCTGGGCCTGTATGTGCGGAAATCGGCGTTCACGAAGGCCGGGGTTCGTATTCCGACGTCCACGGCCGACGCGTGGACCGCGGCGGAGTTCACCGATGCGTTGGCGAAGCTGCGGGCGGCTGGCTTCACCAAGCCGCTCGACCTTCAGATCAACCAGGATCAGGGAGAATGGTACGCGTACGGATTCGCTCCGATCATTGAGTCGGCCGGTGCTGATGTGATCAGCCGGGCGAATTTTGACACAGCTGAAGGGGTCATCAACAGTTCGGCGTCCGTGGCTGCGTTGACCGTCATGCAGGGCTGGTTCAAGAACGAGTACGTCGACGCCAACACCGACGACGCGGCCTTTACCGCAGGCCGGGCGGTGGTTTCCTGGGTCGGTCACTGGAAGTACGCCGGCTATTCCAAGAAGTGGGGTGACGACCTGGCGATCGTTCCCCTGCCGAACTTCGGTACCGGTGTGCGGACCGGTGAGGGCAGCTGGCAGTGGGGGATCACCAAGCACACGGCGGACGCCGACGCCGCGTGGGCGTTCATCAGCTCCCTGTTCGAGGAGACCTACCAGAAGCAGGTTGCGGCCAACGGTGCGATCCCCGCGTCCAAGCCGGTCCTGAACAAGATCCCGCAGTTCGCTGCTGGTGGCCCGGAGCGGCTCTACGTCGACCAGCTTGATTCCGGTGCCGCGTTGCCGCGACCGGCCACGCCGGCCTATCCGACCATCTCGCTCGCCTTCAACAAGGTGATCGCGACTGTGCGCAGTGGCGGGAACGTCCAGGCCGCTCTGGACCAGGCCGCGAAGAGCATTGATCAGGATATCAAGGACAACGACGGCTACCCGCCGAAGAGTTAGAGCGCCCGGTAACAGGGGCGTGGATCGTGGTCCCGGGCCTCGGTCCGGGACCACGATCGCCGGAGCCCGCGGACAGGCAACCGGACAGACTGACAGACAACCGGACAGACAACCGGACAGACAGACAGACAGGAGGCGAACGTCTCGTGCCTACTGAGGCCCTGCTGGCACGGTCCCGGCCGAATGCGCGTGACGGCCCGACCCGCTGGTTCGGTTACCGCCGACGGCATACCTTCCAGCCGGCGGAACAGACGGTCGGCTGGCTGTTCAGTGGACCGGCCGTCGTTCTGCTGACCTTGTTCATCGTCGTGCCGTTCCTGCTGGCGGTGGGATTGTCCTTCACCAACCAGAGGCTCATCTCACCGCTTCCAGTGCGGCTCGTGGGGATGGAGAACTACCGGCGTATCTTCGCCGACCCGGTGTTCCAGCGATCGCTGGTCAACAATGCCGTCTTCACCGTTGTGGTCGTGCCGGTGCAGACGGTATTAGCCCTGTGGCTCGCCGTCCTGGTGAACCAGAGGATTCGTTTCATATCGCTTTTCCGAACCGCCTATTTCGCACCGGTTGTGATGATTATGGCGGTCGCGGCGACAATCTGGAAGCTGCTGTACGATCCTGATATCGGCATCATTGACGGTGTGCTTCGCGCGGTTACCGGCGGCCACCTGAGCCCCGGTTGGCTGCGCAGCAGCGCACTGGCGCTGATCGCCGTCATCTTCATGTCGATCTGGCAGGGTGTGGGTTTTCAGATGGTGGTCCTGCTGGCCGGGCTGCAGGACGTCGACCGGGAACTGTACGAAGCGGCGGAGATCGACGGTGCGAACCAGTGGCAACAGTTCCGCCACATCACCGTTCCGGGATTGCGCAACCAGCTCGTGTTCGTCGCGACCGTGACCACGATCCTGTCGTTCCGGCTGTTCGATCAGGTGTACGTCATGACCCGTGGCGGGCCGCTCGACGCCACCCAGACGATGATGACCCGCCTGGTCGATGTCGGTTTCAACCAGCAGGCGATCGCCCGCGGTTCGGCCATCGCGGTCGTGTTCTTCCTCATCGTCTGCGTCGTCACGCTGGTGCAGCGTCTGCTGCTACGCGAGAGAGAAGCGGACTGATGGCGACACTGCAGGCCCACAACCCGGGGCCCAATGCGCGCCCGCAGCCCGACGCAGCCGCCGCCACGGTGAACCCGACGGCGGACGAGGGCCGGGCCACGCCACCTCCGGGCCGGGGATTCCCCTGGCGGTCCCTGCGTCGTTACGTGCCGCTCGTGCTACTCGCGGTGTTCTTCGTGTTCCCGTTCCTGTTCATGGTCGTCGGCGCATTCAAACCCGATGACCGCGTACTCGCCGACGGTGCCGGCTGGAAGGCGTTCGTGCCGTTCGGGGCATCGCTGGACAACTTCACCGACGCGTTCAGCCGCGCGGAGTTCGGCCGCCTGTTCCTCAACTCGGTGCTGATAACAACCTGTATCGTGCTCGGCGGCCTTGTGGTCAACAGCCTGGCCGGTTACGCGCTCGCCCGGATGCGGTTCCGCGGTCGAAAGATCCTGCTCGGTATGGTCGTCACTCTCGCGATCATTCCCTTTCAGGCCATCGCGATCCCGTTGTTGTTCATGATGGCCCGCATCGAATGGCTCGACACCTACCGGGTCCAGATCATTCCGTTCCTCGCAAATCCTTTCTTCATCTATCTCTTCTACTCGTTCTTCCTCGGTATCCCGCGGGAACTGGAGGAAGCGGCCCGGGTCGACGGCGCCGGACCGGTCACCATCTTCACCCGAGTGATCGTCCCGATTGCCCGGCCGGTCTACGCGACCGTGGCGATCCTGTCGTTTCTGTTCAGCTGGGGCGAACTGCTGTGGCCGGTGCTCGTCACCCGCGGATCGACGGTACGACCGCTGTCGCAGGGCATGGCCGTCTTCCAGACCCAGCCGCCGATCCAGTGGGGCGACATCATGGCGTTCGCGACCATGACGACCCTGCCGATACTGATTCTTTTCCTCGTCTTCCAGCGTGCGTTCGTCCAGGGTGTTTCCCGTACCGGCCTCAAGGGGTGACCATGGCTTCCGTTGTCTTCGACCATGCCACGCACAGCTATGCCGGCGCCGGCGCAGCCCCTGCGGTGGACAGGCTCGACCTCCGTATCGACGACGGAGAATTCATGGTGCTGGTCGGGCCGTCCGGGTCGGGTAAGTCCACCGCACTGCGGATGCTCGCCGGTCTGGAAAGCGTCGACGCCGGAGCGATCCGGATCGGCAGCGACGACGTCACCGCATTGCCGCCTGCCCGCCGTGACATCGCCATGGTGTTCCAGAACTATGCGCTGTATCCCCACATGGACGTCGCGGCGAACATGGGTTTCGCGTTGAAGATCGCGGGTATGGCGAAACCGGAACGCGACCGGCGGGTCCGTGAGGCCGCACGCCTGCTCGACCTGGAGCCCTACCTGGCCCGCAAACCCAGGAATCTGTCTGGTGGGCAACGGCAGCGGGTCGCGATGGGCCGGGCCATCGTGCGCGAACCGCGGGTCTTCCTCATGGACGAGCCGCTGTCGAACCTCGACGCGAAACTGCGTGTCCAGACCCGGAGCCAGATCGCGGAACTGACCGCACGGCTGGGCGTCACCACCGTGTACGTCACCCACGACCAGGTCGAGGCGATGACCATGGGCGATCGGGTGGCGGTGCTCCGCGACGGCGTCCTTCAGCAGGTAGCAACGCCCCGGCAGCTTTACAACAGTCCGGCCAACGTGTTCGTCGCCGGATTCATCGGTTCCCCGGCCATGAACCTGCACACCGTGCCGCTGGTGGGCCGCTGCGCCGTCCTCGGTGGGCTGCAGGTGGAACTGCCGGCCGCCGCCCTGGCCGCGGCGGCGGCCGAGCAGCTCACCCACGTACGAGTCGGCATCCGACCGGAATCGTTCGCGCCGGTCGAACAGGTGGCCGGCGGCACTGTCACCGGCCGGGTCGAGCTGGTCGAGGATCTCGGTTCGGACACCTACATCCATGTCGCGGTCGACCTGCCTGACGGCCCGGCCGGGTTCGTCGTCCGGGCCGACGGACGGATCCAGATCCACCGCAACGAGTCGCTACGACTGTCCGTCGACCCGGCTGAGGTGCACTTTTTCGACCCGACGACCGGCAGCCGACTCGGGTGACAAGCGTGATCTGTCAGCTCCCACCAACCTTGGGCCACCGACGAGAACAACAACCCGCCGCCGGCATGACCCAGCTGAAGGAGGAAGAACACATGTCCACTCCGACAACCACCCCGACAACCACCCCGACGGCCACAGCGTCGGTCACCATGCCGGATCTCGCGAACATCGACCTGGGTGAACTCTCGTGGCGGAAGTCGAGCTACAGCAACGGTGCCGGTGGCATGTGCGTCCAGGCCGCATGGCTGGACGACGGCACGGTTCTCGTCCGTAACCTGAGGATGTCTGCAGAAGTGGCTGTCGCCTTCTCTGCGGACGAGTGGACATGTTTCGTCAGGGGAGTGAAGGCCAACGAGTTCGATAGCTGGGTGGGGTCAAACGATCATAGCGACCTCACGCCGAGATGATCTCAGTAGCGTCGACAGACTGGATGGTGCCGACCTGGACGGGGTGGAGGGTCCTGAAATCGCCGTCCGCCCGGTCGCCACATGGGTCCCGACCAGGGACGATGCCCAGCGACCGCCGCAATAGGGACATCATCTACCGGATCGAACGTGCGTTCCGCAGGCCCGGTAGTTCCTGACACTTCCGTGGGCGCGCAGGTAGGTAGCGATGTCGTAGGCGGCCAGCGTGGGGCCGGATCTGCCGGAAGATGCGGGTGAGGTAGGCGTCGGTTTCCTCTGGTGAGGTTCCGCGTTTGTCGAGCAGCGCGGAGAACATCTGGTCAGCCTTCGGCCTTCTTGCGGGCGGCTTTCAGCGTCGCCCGGGTCTTGTCGGGGTTGATGTCGTAGAGGCCGAGACGCTCGGTGTCGGCGACCATGTCGGCGAAGGCGAGGTCGGCGGCGTTGCGTTGGCGTCGGCGGTACTCGAGGAGGTCGTCGAGTCGGACCTTGCGGTGGTGGCTGGGCTTCTCGAAAGGGATGGCGCCGTTCTCCAGCAGCCGAACCAGGGTGGTGCGGGAGATACGGAGCAGGAAGGTGTTGAGCCCGCACGATTACCCGGCGAACAAGATCGTGCGGTTTGCGCCCATATTGAGCGTCGCTACGACCGTTTGAACCCGCCCCTCGCCGAGTCAATCATCTCGGATGGCCGACGTGCCGGGTTCGGGTAGTGGGCCGATGCCAGCGCTGAGTGGCGTCTGTTGCCGGAGTGATCGGTGGGGTCGGTGATTGTTGTATTCATCGCCGTAGTCGGTGAGGACCGTGGTTGCGTGTCGTTTGCTGAGGATGAGGAACCGGAACTGTCCGGCCCATGCGGCTCACGGCCGGGATCGGGGTTTTGGAGCCCGACCGGGTGTACGGACCGGCATCGGGCCTACGGGGTCGCAAAGAGGCAGCGCGGTCCGGCGGCCTTCGTCAACCGGACGTCGAGTGTGGCCAGCTGTGCGTTCAGCGACTCGGCGAGCGCGACGTACCAACCGTCGTAGGCGGTGACATTCTCGCGCAGCTCCCACACCCTGGCGGCGAACGGTTCGTAGGCGAACAGCTCGACCCGCAGGCTCAGCAGGTCGGCGTAGGCCAGGGCTGCGGTGTCGGCTGAGATCTCGCTGGCCATGACGGCCCGGCGTAGCACATTGGCGACCTCCACCGGCATGAGATGAGGCGCGGCCAGGTCATCTGTTGCGAGCAGGTGATCCGCCCAGGTGCCGATCTCGCCGCTGTCGACGAGCGCCGCCACGACCAGGCTGGAGTCGATGACGAGGCTCATCGACGGTCGGCGTCGCGATGACCGAGGATCGACTCGACCGACAACCGGCTGCCGACGCGTTGCTTGCGGTCACGGACGCGGGCCAGCAGCACCTCCGCGTCCGGCCGGCGGGCGAGCTCGATCAGTGCAGAACGCACATACTCCTGCAGCGAGCGTCCGCTGAGCGCGGCCCGGGAGGCAAGCTCGTCGCGAGTCTCGTCAGGGACATCCCGGATGGTGATCGCAGTGACCATAGCAGCATTATGCTGCTAGCAGCAGCGCATAGCAAGCACGCGTGGCGTCGCGCTGACTACTGATCTATTCGCTTCGAGTTCGGTGAGTGCTTCGTCGGGATGTCCGGTGGCCGCGAGCGGCTGGGCGATAACGAAGCGGGATTCGACAATCTTGGCCCCTTCGTCATTAGTTGTACGATTTTTTATATCCTGGGAAGGACGGCTGCCGATGACCCACCGACCCCCACCGGCGTGACTCGCGAATGGACCCAGGTCATGACCCCACCAACGATCGAACCCTTCGATGTGCGTGTCACCACCGCCGAGATCGACGACCTCCGCGATCGGCTGGCCCGGACCCGGTGGCCCGACCAGATACCCGACACCGCGTGGGAGTACGGCACCGAACGTGACTTCCTGGTCGAGCTGTGCCGGTACTGGAAGGACGACTACGACTGGTCGGGCTTTCAGACCCGGGCCAACGCCTTTCCTCAGTTCACGACCGAGATCGACGGGCAGCGCATCCATTTCATTCATGCCCGCTCTCCTGAGCCGACGGCCCGGCCCCTGCTGTTGACCCACGGTTGGCCGGGCTCGGTGGCAGAGTTCTGGCAGGTGCTCGGCCCCCTGTCCGACCCGGCAAGCCACGGCGGTGATCCGGCCGACGCCTTCCACGTCGTCGCCCCGTCCCTGCCCGGCTACGGCTTCTCGGGTCCGACGACCGAGCGGGGATGGAACATCACCCGGGTTGCGGCCGCTTTCCTGGAGCTCATGACCCGCCTGGACTACGAGCGGTTCTTCGCGCAGGGAGGCGACTGGGGCAGCGCGGTCACCACCACGGTCGCCGGCCTGGCCCCCGAGCGGGTACGGGCCATCCACCTCAACCTGCTGCCGGCGCCGCCGCCGGACCGCAACGACCCAACCGCCGGCCTGGACGAAGCCGACCTGGCCATCCTGGCCCGAATGAAGCATTTCGCCGACCACGAGACCGCCTACCAGCGGATCCAGGCGACGAAGCCGCAGACGCTCGCCTACGGCCTCGCCGACTCGCCGGCCGGGCTCGCCGGTTGGATCGTGGAGAAGTTCCACGGGTGGAGCGACTGCGACGACAAGATCGAATCCCGCTTCAGTCGTGACCGGCTGGTCGACAACATCTCGATCTACTGGCTGACCGGGACGATCAACTCCTCGACCCGCCTCTACTACGAGTCGATCGGTCCCGGCCGGCACCACAGACCCCCGCCGATCACGGTCCCGCTCGGCCACGCCGCGTTCCCGGCCGAAATCATCCGGGCTCCTCGCAGCTGGTGCGAGGCGGCCTTCCCTACTCTGTGTCACTGGACGGATATGGCCCGGGGCGGCCACTTCGCAGCGATGGAGGAGCCCGAGCTGCTCGTCGATGACGTCCGTACATTCTTCCGCACCCAGCGGCTCTGAACGGGTCTGTTGCGTTGGCGAGGTCCGTCGTTTCGGCGTCCGGCGTCCGGCCAGACATGATCGAGGAATGCGTCGAGGCGCCGGCCGTCCGCGAGCTCCAAGGACTAGAATTGTCCGCCCCGACCTTGATCTGTCCAGATTGGCTTGGTCCTGTCCCTGCGGCTTGGGTTCTGGCAACAGTCCGTTACTACGCCGTTGCCGGTACTGCGCCGACGAGCGACGGAAACGGGGTCAGCGTCAGTATCTCGTGCAGCGTGGCCAGCGTGAATACTCGACCTTCGGTATCTCTCACGACTGGGCCGAGCGTGTCGTTCACGCGCGCCCAGCCCATACCGCCTAGAATTGCGATCAGCGGGATGCCACCGAGCCGCTTGGATTCCTCACGCAGGCGTTCGAAACGAAGCGCCTTGTCTCGGGCGGTCCCTCCATTATTTGTGCCCTTACACTCAAGAATCGCACGAAGTATCCCGGCTCCATCGAACACTACGAAGTCCGGCGCTGGTGTGACCTGAACCTCGAATCTTTGGGAAATCTCGCTTTGATTGTGAGACCCTGTTCTTATAAAGGGGATACTGTTTTCCGTGAAAAGAGTATCCACCGCGTCTTCAAGTAGGTCCCCCCGTTGAGTCGATGTAGCGTCAAGAATCTGTCGGAACGCTCCGCCGTAGTGCCTTTGGTGCAAGAAGAGCGCGAACGGTACTCCTTCATCGGAAAATTTTTGAACGGAAAGCCAACCGTCCTCGGTGTCTGGCTTCTCCTGCTTTCTTCTAAGGCCACCCCCAGGATCACCAAAAAGAGTACCATCGATGATCTGTGTAAGGGTTCGAGCGGCTAGTGACGCCTGCTCAGCGCTAGCCGAGGTGCCGCTTCTCTCCATTGAGTCGATCTTCCCGGCTGATAACGACTTTAGACCGAGCGGCTCACCTGCCAGGGCGGTTGAGTGGGAAAACTCCTCCCTGGTCAGGCCCATGATGGTACGAAAGATGAGCAGGGTTCGAGAGTCACCGGCAATCGCCTGAGCCAGGTGCGCTTGATCGATGACTCTGAATCCGCTGGTTGCCGAATAGGCCCTGTCGTAAACTTTCTGAAAATACTCGCGCGAGTAGAAGGGTGATTCATGGATATATGCAAAATCTGGCGCGAGGTGCGGTACATAAAGCTCACGGGCGATCTGAGCGAAAATCCGTCCATGCTCTCCGGTACCGTGACGCTGCGGTATCAGCCTGATTTGCGCTACTCGGCGGTCCAGTGATTCTGCATTGATGACACTGGATACGGTTTCCGAAGAGTCGACCATCTCAACCCACGTCGGACTGAAGTATGCCGGGTAGGTCCTCGGCAATATCATCGGCTATTCTTCGACGAGCTTCGTCAACGTATTCTTGATGGATTTCGAAGCCTCCTGATCGACGATCAAATCTACGTGCCACGACTACAGTGGTCCCGCTGCCAGCAAACGGATCGATGACGACACCGTCTTCTGGGCTTGCGGCACGAATAAAGAACTCGGCCAAGCCCTCCGGCATGGCTGCCGTATGGGCAACGCCCCGGTGCTGATTGTAGGTCTGGGGAACGCTTACAACGTTTCCTGGGTCGGCGCCGCCCAAGAGGTAGGTCTTCGTTCGGTCACGCCCGAAGCCGGCCTTCGTGCTTCTTCGTCCGAGCTGGTCCATACTTCGTCTGGCGATTTCTGCCATGTCCGCCTTGTAAGGAGTACGAATCTGGTTTATGTCAAAATAAGGCTTGGCTCCGCGCGCAAAATGATAAACGTACTCAAAGCTGTCCTTGGTCCTCGGACCAAACCGGCCCGGCACGGCGTTGGGCTTCGCCCAGATATACGTCTCGATCCAACGCCATCCCATCTCCTGCATCGCGAGAACGAGCTGATAGACGTACGGATGGCGTTGACCCTTGAACGGGCCACTGTTCGCGACCCTGTTCTTGATGTTGAGAATTAGGCTGCCCGTCTCAGCACAAGCATCGAACATCTCCCTGGCGAACGGCAAGAACCATTCTACATAGTTGTCCGGATGAATGCGGCTGTAGCTTCGGGCATCAGCGTATGGAGGACTCGTAAAAAACAGGTCGATGCTTTCCCGTGGAAGCGTGGGAAGCCATTCCAGAGCATCGCCGAGCGTGACACCTTCCGCAAGAACCTGATCAAGAATCTGCTGTGACGGAACGGAGCGGAGAGCCATGGCCGCATGCTAGCGGGAAGGTCCGACAGGTCCCGCGCTTCCCTCCTGGCCTCCTGCTCCGCCGTGTGTCCTGTGGGCGGAACCTCGTCGAGAGATGGGCGCGGGTGCAGGTCGCGACGCTCCGGGCGAGCACGGCCGGCAGGTCGCGCGCAGGCGGTCGCGCGGCGTGGCCGGCGCCGCGTCCTTGATATGGCAATGGAAGTAAAGCGACGGCCCGGTGTCACCCGGGTCTCCCGCAAGCATCAGGTCACCCTGCCCGTCGAGGTGCTTCGGGATGCGGGCCTTGCTCCCGGTGACGAACTCCGGGTGACCGCCGACGGGCGCGGCAGGCTGGCTGGGCGGTGCTCGCTGCACTGATCCGACACCTCCCGGCAAGACTGCGGGCGCACCGGCCGGTCACCCCCGGCGCCAGCGTGCCAGGCCCTGTGCCGGAATGGGCACGACCGAGCGGGCGGTGGCGGTGGTGGTGGATGGAGATTTGTCGGAGGTCAAGAAGGCCGGTATGCGGAAGGGCTAGGGCATGTCCGCGATCGTCCCCCCGATGCACGGGCGATCATTGTTGATATGTCTCAGTCGGCCGCGGCTCACGCGAAAACCCGCCCTCCTTTGCTCAGTGATTTCGCCGGAGGGTGGTGTCGGCCGAGGCGCGCCACGTACGTAGGTGTTCCTTCCCCGCACCGAGGGTGTGTTCCGTTGTATGGCCGACTGCCTCATTCATGCCCCGGCGCAGCATCCCGACGAGCCGGGCGTCGTGCATACAGATCGTGCGCGCGACCTCAGCGCTGCGGTCAAGCAGCTCTGCCGGGGATGTGATTTCGGCGACGAGCCCCGCGCGGAGCGCAGCCACGGCATCGAGGCGAAGTCCGCCGAGGGTCATCGCTTTCGCGGTCCGCAGGCCCACGGCTTCTACCAGATAGGCGGGTAGCCCTCCTCCTGGGTACGCGCCCACCCGAGCGTGGGTATCGAAGAAAACCGCATTTTCAGCTGCGATGATCCAGTCGCACGCGAGCGCAAGCTCCAAGCCGCCTGTGACCGCGGGCCCGTTGACTGCGGCAATGATCGGTTTTGGGGTCTGCCCAATTGAGTGCAGCAGAGCGGTCACTGTTGTGCGATCGGCGTTCGCTTCGGCGTACGCGGCGAAGTCGAGTCCGGCGCAGAAGGCTGACCCCGCCCCGGTAACGACGCATGCGCCGAGTGAGTCATCGTGGGCGAGATCGGCGAGCGCATCGGCGAACGCGGACACCAGGTCCGGACTGAGCGCATTACGTTGGGGCGAACGGTTCATCGTCACGGTCAGGACGCCGGCGTCCTTTGTGGCCAAGAGTGGGTCCTGCGCTGAGGTCATACGAGCACTCCGTCCGTGAACAGTGTTTTGCCTGCTGTGGTTGCGGCCTGGGCGATGAGGAGATCCGCTGTGTGCCCGTGGCCGCAGCGGGGTACGTCCACCGTGCCGGTCACCTGTTCCACCGTCCCCCGAGGGCATCGAGCAAAGCGGCCGAAAAGACTGCTCCCGCGCTGCGAGCGCGGTCGACGGCGACGGCGGTCGCGGTCACACCGCGGCTGGCGTCGCTGCACAGGAACGCCAAAGCGTCGACAATCGAGTCCATGTCAGTACCCTGGACGGCGTCGGGGAGCGTCTCCGCGGTGGGTACCGGACGATGGGTCGCCGCCGCGACCTCGCTCAACGCTCGCGCGGATTGCTTGGTCATCGCCCCACCGATGACGACCGTGTTCACCCGGATGCCGTCTTCGAGGTACTCGACCGCGAGGCACCGCGTGAGATGGTCCAGGGCGGCCTTCGAGATCGCATAGACCACCTGGGTTGCCATCGCCTGGGTGCCCACGCATGAGGAGACGTTGACGATCGCGCCGCCGCCCGCGGTCCTCATGTGTTTCACCGCCGCCTGTGAACAGAAGAAGGCGCTGCGCAGATTCAGCGCCACACTCTCGTCGAACTGGGCAGGCGTCACATCGACGGTGGGGACGTACGTCGGCGTCCCTGAGCCCCCGACGTTGTTGACGAGGGCGTCGACGCGGCCGTGCGCGGTGATCGCGGTGTCGATGAAACGCGTGCACTCGTCGGGCCGCGTCACGTCACCGGTTACAAAAATCATGGAGTGGCCCTCGGCGCGGAGGGCGGCGGCGACCTGTTCTCCACGGTCACTGCGACGCCCCACGCCGACCACCAGAGCGCCTTGCCGGGCGAAACTGCGGGCGGCCGCTCGACCAATCCCCGTGGTTACTCCCGTTACCGCGATCACTTTTCCGTCAAGGGCCATTTCAGTAATGCTCCAGCGTCGATGGGAAGGGTGACTCCGGTCACGAACCGCGAAGCGTCCGAGGCGAGCCGGCGGACCGCTTCAGATATGTCAGACGCATCGACATGGGTGACCGGCATTGCATGCATCGCTTGAAAGCCCTCGAGCGCGTCTTCACGCTGTGGCTCGGGCAGGTCTGGTCGGAACAGCTTGTACACTGAGGCACGGGCGGCGACTGGCCGCGTTGTGGACTCGGCTTTGTTCCATCTAGCAGCGATCGAGGGAAAAGGTGGGTGATCGGTCCGCTCCGGCCCGCGGACGTCCACGGAGCGAAGCTGCTCACCGGCGGATACTCCAGGCTGCGGTCGAGGAAATTGCGGAGGTCGGCGTCGACGCATTCAGCGTCGCGAACTGCGCCCGGCGGGCACACGTCAGCAAGGGGACGATCTACCTCCGGTGGCCCAACGCGCATGAGCTCATGGTGGACGCTCTGGCCTCGGTGGCGACCTGGCCGCGGGTGGCCGACCTCGGTGGGCTGCGCGCCGAGTTGGAGGCGGTCGCCGGAGCTATCGCGGACCGTGACTGGTGGCACGATTTGCAAATGCTGATGCGCTTTGTCGGGGAAGCGGAACGCCACCCCAGGCTCTTCCAGGAATACGAACAGCGCACGGTAGTTGTTGGAGTGTGCAATGTGAGGGAAGTGTTCGACCGCGCCATCGCGCGGGGTGAGCTTCCTCCCGAGGTCGACCCGGGCGCTCTCGCGCTTGCGTTCGTGGGGGGGATTATGATCGGTCAGGAGCTTCTCCAGACGTCGGGGCACGAATTGCCGACTTCGCCAGCGGCGATCATCGCCACTGTTATGGCGCTTGCGGTGAAGACGTACTGATACTGCGGGGAGAGACAGCATCGGGCGCACCGAATCACCGATTGTTGAATGTTGGGTTCCGGCGCTCAAGAAACGCAGCCATAGCATCGCGTGAATCGTGTGTCTGGACAGCGAGGATCTGCGCCCGATCCTCGCGTTCCACCGCCGCGGCGAGGTCACCGGCTTGGTTGGGCCAGAACACGGATTTGGTACTGCGGACCGCGAACGGTGCGTGCGAGGTGATCTGTGCCGCCTTGGCGATGGCGACGTCCAGCAGGGCACCGTCCGGGACGACCTCGGTGACGATGCCGCGGCGCTCGGCCTCGTCGGCTGTGACGATCCGGTTGGTCAGCATGATGTCCAGGGCGGCCGAGGTGCCGGTCAGGCGAGGCAGTAGCCAACTGATGCCGCATTCGCCGGCGCCGAGTCCCATCCGGATTGCACCGACCCGGAAGACGGCGCTGGTCGCCGCGATGCGGATATCGGCCGCGAGCGCGAGACCGAGTCCAGCGCCCACGGCCGGGCCGTTCACCGCCGCGATAACCGGTTGCGGCAGGGCTCGAAGTTTGAGGGCGAGGCCGCTGGTACGTTGCTGGGCGGCGAACCGAACGGGGATGTCGAGGTCCTTGCGGTCTCTCGCGCCGGCGACGTCCGACCCGGCGCAGAATCCGCGACCTTCGCCCGTAATGATGACCACGTCGATGTCAGTGCGGGTGTGCACTTTATCCAACGCCGCGTGCAGGTCGTTGATCAGCGGCCAGGTCAGGGCGTTCAGTCGGTGTGCACGCCGCAGAGTGATCAGGACGGTCCGGGGAGCGATCTCCTCGACCGTGACGTCGTGGTCGGCTTCGGGTGTCGTGCTCATCCGATGACTCCGGTCAGCTGGCCCCATTGGCTCGTCGCGTCGAACACCGACGTACGAGGCGACGTATCCGTCTCCCGATCGCTCATTCCGCCTCCGAAGCGCGCTACCAAGGAAACTTCGCGAATTACTGTACCGTCACGGTACAGTAATCTTCGTCCCGGTGCCTCCACTGCGGGACGTCGACGTCAGGCTCACGGCACCTATCGGAGGATGCAAATGAGCGACATCCTGGTACGGGGCGGCACGCTCGTGGACGGGACCGGCGCGGCGGCCCGCACCGCCGACGTCCGGGTCCGCGGCGGCGTCATCACCGAGGTCGGCCCGGCCCTGCGGCCCGACGGCGAGCGGGTCATAGACGCGGCCGGAGCGGTGGTCGCCCCCGGTTTCATCGACGCGCACACCCACTTCGACCCGGCGCTGTACTGGGACCCGATGTGCGACCCGATGCCCCAGCACGGCGTCACCACGGTCCTGACCGGCAACTGCTCGCTGTCGCTGGCCCCGGTCCGCCCGGCCGACCGGGCGAAGCTGGCGTCCCTGTTCTGCTACGTCGAGGACCTCCCGGAGACGGTGTTCGCCGAGTCCGTGCCCTGGGACTGGGAGTCCTACGAGGATTACCTGAGCTCCACCGAGACCCGCGGCGGCTTCGGACTCAACGTGGCCAATCTGGTCGGGCACAGCATGCTGCGCCAGTACGTCCTCGGCGATCAGGCCTGGGACCGGCCGGCGAGCGAGGATGAGCGAGCCCGCATCGCGGCGTTGTTGGACCAGGCTCTCGCCGCCGGCGCGGCCGGGATGTCGACATCCCTCGGCTACGACGAGGACCGCGACAAGCGGCCGGTGCCGAGCCGGAAGGCCGACGACGCCGAGTTCGCCGCGCTCGCCGACGTGCTGGCCGCCCGCGGACGGTTCATGACCTTCATCCCCGACCAGGGCCGGCGGATGCGCGACGACGTCGAGCGGATGGCCGCCCTGTTCGGCCCACGCGGCGTCATGCAGTCCTGGATCGGGATCTTCCACACCTCCGACCGGCCAGCGTGGGCGCGCGAGATGCTCGACTTCGCAGCCAGTGTCCAGGCCCGGGGCGTCCCCTCCTATCCCCAGGTGAGCCCCCGGACGTACGACATCAACGTGAACTGGGCCGGCGGGATGTCCTGGATGGGCCTGCGCGAGACCTGGCACCCGATGGTCCAGGCGCCCGCGGACGCCAAGGAGCGGATGTTGCGGGACCCGCAGTGGCGGGCGCAGGCGCGCGAGGAGTGGGACCGGGTGAAGCGCACCCCGATCCCGCACCGGTATCCGGAGCGAATGCGGCTGGTGTCCGTCACCCGGGCGGAGAACCAGACGTGGGTGGGAGCCACCCTCGCCGACCTGGTCGCCGCCCGCGCCGGCCATCCCTCCGACGTGCTGGCCGACTGGCTGCTGGACAACGACTGTCGCCCCGGCATCGTCGGTGTGGGCGTGTCGAACGCAGACCCGGACGGCGTGGCGGAGACCCTGGTTCATCCTGCGTCGATCATTGCGAACAGCGACGCGGGCGCGCATCTGACGATGATGTGCGCGATCGGTGACACCACGTTGACGCTCACCCGGCACGTCCGCGACCGTGGCGACCTCACGCTCGAGGCGGCGGTGCACGAGATGACCGGGCGGCTCGCCGGCCTGTTCGGGTTCGCCGGCCGGGGGGTCGTCCGCGAGGGCGCAGCGGGTGACCTGGTCGTCTTCGCCCTCGACGAGCTCGACTGGCAGCAGGACGTCTTCGTGTCCGACCTGCCGACGGGGGCGTCGAGGCTGCGCCGGCCCGCCGGGGGCTACCGGGCGACCGTGGTGGCAGGCACCGTCGTCCAGGAGCACGGCACGCTGACCGGAGCGCGACCCGGCGCGCTGCTGCGCGCCGGTCGGTGACGCAACCGGCCGGCCGCGTGGCACGGTGACGCTCAGATGGCGGCGACGGCGGTGACCGTGCTGCGCTGGGCTTCCTGAGCGAGGTGTTTGCTGGAGTCGGAACCAGAGTGAGTACGGAGGATGAGTCACAGGTGGAATATCGAAAGCTCGGACGCACCGGCGTCGAGGTCAGCAGTCAGTGTCTTGGGTCCATGATGTTCGGCGCACTCGGGAACTCAGACCACGACGACTGCGTACGGATCATCGACCGGGCGCTGGAGTCCGGTATCAACTTCATCGACACGGCGGACGTGTATTCCCACGGCGAAAGCGAGCAGATCGTCGGCCGGGCCATCAAGGGCCGGCGGGACGAAGTGGTCCTCGCCACCAAGTGCTTCAACTCCATGGGTACCGACCGCAACCAGCGGGGCGGCTCGCGGCGGTGGATCATCCGGGCCGTCGAGGACAGCCTGCGGCGGCTCGACACGGACCACATCGACCTCTTCCAGGTGCACCGCCATGACTGGGACACCGACCTCGAGGAGACCCTCGCGGCGCTGAGCGACCTCGTCCGGGACGGGAAGGTCCGGTATCTGGGCTCGTCCTCGTTCCCGGCGGACTGGATCGTCGAGGCGCAATGGGCCGCCCGGCGCCGCAACAGCGAGCGGTTCGCGTGCGAGCAGCCGCAGTACTCGATCTTTGCCCGCTCGGCGGAGGACGCGGTGCTGCCGGCCTGTCAGCGTCACGCGATGGGCGTGATCCCGTGGAGTCCGCTCGCGGGTGGCTGGCTGACGGGGAAGTACCGGCGCGGCGAGGAGGCGCCGGCCGGGTCGAGGTACGCCCCTGGGGGAGCCTTCGCCGCACGGGGCGGCCGCAGCGTGGCGGACGACCGGAACTCACCCGTCCGCTTCGACGCGGTCGACCAGCTCAGCGGTATCGCCGCTGCGGCTGGGCTGTCGCTGACGCACCTCTCGCTCGCGTTCGTCGCCAGTCATCCCGCGGTGACCTCGACCATCATCGGACCGAAGACGATGGAGCAACTTGAGGATGCGCTGGGTGCGGCCGACGTTCGGCTCGAGAGCGGGACGCTCGACGCGATCGACGCTGTGGTGCGGCCCGGCACCGACATCGCCGGCATCGTCCATCTGACGGGCAATCCGTCCTTGCGCCCCGAGCACCGCCGCCGAACGGCTTAAGCGCGCCCGGCAACAGGGGCGTGGATGAAGGAGCGGGGCCGGGTACGATACCGGCCGCGCTCCGCCCCGATGCCCGTCCTCCGCACGTTCGTCCTGTGTGTGGGTTACGTGATCCCTTGAGCTAGCGGTGTCGTGGCCGCTGGTGTGGGGAGTGTTCGGGCTGGCACGTTCTGGAGCTGTGCAGGCCGCCGCTGTGCTGGACTACGGGCCCCCGAGTGCTGAGAAGATCCTCGGTGCGCTGCCCGTCCTGCGTCATGTCCTCAGCCGCCTCGATCTGGCCGCCACGATCGAGGCGGCTCTGCCCGATCCGTGGGGACGCCGCCGACGACATCGATGCGACAGACCCTGTTCCCGGTGACGCGGAGTAGTCGGTAAGGGTGAGATAGCGCCCATCATTGGACAGGCTGAGCTGCCCTTCAGAGGATGCGGACCCGCTCAACGTAAGGGGACGATTACCCCCGCTCGCGGCCGTCGGCAACGCAATCGGCGTCCCGGTCACGCCCGTCGACAACATCGGTATGATAGAGACCGCGGAAGTCCCGGACGTTGTCCCGTTTACCGACACCACGTCGATCACATCCGGCGTCGCCGCCGAGGCGAAAACCGTGGGTCCCACGCCGCTCAACAGCGTCCCGGCCAGC
>NZ_CAUVXG010000037.1:0-23001 GCF_963555885.1 Protofrankia sp. Cr2 | reverse complement strand
GCTGGCCGGCGCCGACCACTAAGGGGCGACAGTCGGCGTTCCTGTTCCGTCACTGTTCATCCGAGGCCGTCCTCGCATTCATCGTTCATTGTCAGAAATGTGACAAAGCGGACGTTGGCGTGTCCATTCACGGGTCTGTCCCGTGCTGGTGCTGTCAGGGGGCTGCGGCGACATCCACGCCCCTATTGCCGGGCACTCTTACGCATGTGCCGTCCCCCCAACCTGAAGCTCGTCGGCGATCAGCTGGTTCACCAGGTCGTTCAGGTCCTTCAGGAGGCTCGCCCGCGATGGGTCGTTGGCGAGGTTGTGCAGCTCACCCGGGTCGGCCAGGCGGTCGTAGCACTCGAAGGTGTAGCCGGACGGCGGGCCGTCGATGCCATCGGGAGTGGTGTACCGGCCGAAGCTGTAGCGCGCGGTCAACACCCCCCGGATGCAGTACCGCAGCCCTGGCAGCCCGAGCCCGCTGCTGGTCGCGTCCGACGTCACCAACAAACTGGTGCGGACCGACCCGCCTGGCTGGTCGAGCAGGACCGTGAGGTCATGGCCGACCAGCGGGCCGAAGGCCGTGGCGTCGATCCCGGCGAGCGAGGCCAGGGTGGGCACGACGTCGATGTGCGAGGTGAGGGCAGTCGAGGTGCTGCCATGGGTGGTCGGACGCCGCGGGTCGGCGATCACCAGCGGCACCCGTAGGTTCTCCTGGTAGATCATCGCTCCTTTCTGTCGTAGCCCGTGTCCGCCGCCCATTTCGCCGTGATCGGCCAACCGGACCACGACCGTGTCGGCGGCCCGACCGGAGGCGTCGAGTGCGTCGAGCACATCGCTCATCAGCACGTCGGTACGCCGCAGCAACTCCAGGTACCAGTTCCCCCACTGCCGCCACTGGTGGGCGTCGTCGGGGGCCGCGACATCGTTCGGCATCGCGCCGCCGACCGCCTCGTTCTCACCCCGCCACACGGTCTGGACCGGCGGCTTCGAGGACAGGTCCGACTCGAAGTTCGTCGGCACCGCGGCGCCGTAGTCGGGCACGTCATCGAGCCGGTAGAACCGCGGGCAGAACATCATGTCATGCGGGTTGACGAAGCTGACCACACACAGCCATGGCTGGCTGTCAGCGGCGTGCGCGGCGAGCCATGCCTCGGCCTGCTGGGCGACGCCCGGGTCCTGCTGAGTTCCCTCATTCGGGGTACCACCGGCGAGTAGGTCGATTGCCTCGTCGAAGCCGTAGGGGGTGAGGTAGGCCGGGTCGGTGGTGATGTTCTGGGTCAGGTGCCACTTGCCGATGTAACAGGTGTGGTAACCGGCTGCCTTCACCATGGTGCCCAGCGTGGGGATCGTCGCGGACAGGTCCGGCTGCGCCGCGCCGACGTTGTCCAAAACGCCGTTGACCGGCGCATGTAGGCCGGTGAACACGGTGGACCGGGCGGGGGAGCAGGGGGCTGTCGGTGTGTGATGCAGGCCGAAGGTCACCCCGTCGCTCGCCACCCGGTCGCGGGCCGGCAGGCTGAAACCGCTGGGAAGCACCACTTCCGTGCGCTCCTGGTCGGTCATCAGGATCAGCAGGTTGGGCCGGCTTCCGGTCGCATCGGCGGTTGGTTGCGCGGCGACGGCTGGGAGCGCCGCGAACACCCCCGCACCGATCGGCAGCGTCGCGGCGGCCAGCCCGGCCTCGAGAAAACGCCGTCGGGAGGTGCGTCGTTGTTCGGCTGAGCCTGGTTACGGGTCGGTGCGGTGGGGTGGGATCGGCGGGGGCTTGCTCATGATGAACGCTCCAGAGATCCGTCGGATGTGCGGCTGACTGGTCAGGCAACATCCGCAGCTTCGAGCGTGTTTGTTCTGGTTCCCTGTCACGAGCGTTCGAATTCGATGTCAGAGCGAAGAGCCGTCACGCAAGCTGTTGATCCGATCTCCGGCGCACAGGTCTCAGCTGAGGACCACCCGGCGGTCACCGAAGTCAGCGACAATTTCGATCTTCCCGCCGAGTGCCTCCACATAGGCTCGAATGGTCGACAGCCCAGCACGATCCAGAGCGCCCCGCTCAAGATCGGACACGGACGGCTGCTTGACGTGCATCCGCTCCGCAAGCTCCACCTGGGTGAGACCCTGCTCCTCGCGGATCTCCCGTAGCCGGTAGGCGCGCACCTCGGCGTCACCCCGGGCACGGTGCTCCGCGACTCTGTCCTCCCGGGGAGGTCGCTTGGCCCGAATCTCGTTCCACGTGCTTGTCACGGCCCTGCCTCCCGTCGCCTCAGCGGTCATAGTCACCTCGTAGCCAGCCGTCATACCGGTCGTCGGCGAGCTTGCCGATCGCTGCGCCGACCAGGACCCGTTGCACCGAGCCCGCGGTGACGGTCAGCCGAACAGCTCGCGGGCGATCACGTTCTCCAGCCAGGTGCAGGCTGGTGTCTGCCGAGCTGCCGCCGCCAGCGTGGCGGCGGGACCATCAAGGATGGTTAGCGAATCCGGTGGGAACAGCTCGACCAGCAGCCAGCGCTACTCTGACACACTGAGCTTTCCACCAACAGGTCGAACGTGTCAGCCAGCGACGGTGACGTTTACAGCGCGACCTTCGGGGTCACGGAGCAGGTGCTGACCTACGCTGGTGCCGTCCATGTCGGCAAGTCTGTTACCAGACCGTACATCGACCGAGACGGCTCCGGAGGAAAATGTCCGCACCGTTGTCAGCACATCCGCCCCGACCAGCGGGTGGTCTTGGTCGGGGCGCTGGAACCCTACCGGCGCAGGAACGCGTCCACGTCGGTGGCGAATTCCTTGTAGTGCTGGAACAGGAATCCGTGAGCGGCGTCAGGGTAGATTTTGATGGTCGCGTCAGGCAGCAGCCCGGCGAGTAGGTGGGAGTAGCAGGGCGTGGTTCGGGATGCCCCACTGCGTGACCGCGTCGTACTGGGCCAATCGGGTCGCCCAGGTCGTGGGCTCGTCGTGTCCTTCGGTACGTTGGCCGAACACGCGACCAGCGACAGCCTGGCCGGCTTCGAGCCCAGTCGGTGTGGTGGTGAAGAAGACCTTCAGGTAGCCCTCAGGTGACCCGACGGGCCCACCGACCGCCTCGATGGCGAGCGGGGGCCATCCATGCATCCCCGGCGCGCCTTGCGGTGCGGCGGAGGCCAGGACGATCCGGTTGACCATGTCCGGGCGCAGCAGTGCGATCTCCTGGGCGACGAAACTGCCGATGGAGAAGCCGAGCAGGTCGACGTGATCCAGGCCGAGCGCGGTGATGAATGCGGCGGCGTCTTCGGCCATGGCGGCAATTGTGTGGGGTGTACGCCCGGTGCTGGCTCCGACTCCGGTGTTGTCGAACGTGATCACGCGCCGGCCCTGTGCCAGTTCATCGATGAGCGCGGGATCCCAGTTGTCCAGGTTGCCGCGGAAGTGCTGCAGTAGCAGCAGGGGCGGCGCATCGGTGTCTGTGCCCACGCTGCGAGAGGCGTAGTCGATGCCGTTGTCCGCGCTCACGGTCTGTGTCTTCGTTACGGTGCTACTCATGACGGTCTCCGCGTTGTTGGTGGTGGCGCGATCAACGCAGTGACTTGAACGCGGCCCGAACCTCGGTCGTGAAGAGCTCCGGCTCCTGCCAGGCCGCGAAGTGGTTGCCCTCATCGACTTCGTTGAAGTAGATGAGGTTGGGGTAGGCCTGCTCGGCCCAGCTCCGCGGCGCTTGATAGAGCTCGCGGGGAAAGACGCTCACGGCAGCCGGGACGGAGACGCCCTTGACGTCGAAGAAGCCGAGGTTGTTCTCCCAGAAGAGACGACCCGAAGAGACCCCCGTGTTCGTCACCCAGGTGAGCGTGATGTTGTCGAGGACCTCGTCTCTACTGAGGTTGCCTACGTGGTGCTCCTCAAAGGCGTGTGAGATGTCCTCATAGCTGCGCGTCGTGGTCAAGCATCCAGGCTGCCAGGGCGACGGGCGAATCCGCAAGTCCGTACAACGTCTGCGGGCGCAACGCCATCTCGGTTGCGTAGCCGATGCCCTTCGTGTAGACGAAGCTCAGCCGTTCGTACGCGCGGCTTTCCTCGGCTGACAGACCGGCTGGCGCCGGGCCGCCGGACGCAAGCGTCTGTGAAACGTCGGGTGAAACAGTGCCTGGCATGTTGGAGTGAATGCCGACCAGCTCCGGATGTGCCTGCGCACCCATCACCTCCGTGATCAGCGCGCCCCAGTCGCCGCCCTGCGCCACGAACCGCGTGTATCCGAGGCGTTTCATCAGGACTGTCCAGGCACGCGCGATGTGGACCGGGTCTCAGCCGGTAGCCGTCGGCTTGGCTGAAAACCCGTAGCCGGGCAGCGACGGAATCACCAGATCGAAAGCGTCCTCGGCGCCGCCGCCGTGTGCCGTCGGGTCGGTGAGCGGGCCGACGACGTTGAGCATCTCGATGACCGAGCCGGGCCAGCCGTGTGTGATGATGAGTGGCAACGCGTTCTCGTGCGGCGACTTGACGTGGATGACGTGGATGAAGTGGATGTCGAGGCCGTCGATTTCTGTCATGAACTGCGGAAGAGCGTTCAGCCTCGCCTCGAACCTCCGGAAGTCGTAGTCGCTGGCCCAGTAGCGCGTGAGCTCGTGTATCGTCGCGAGCTGCACGCCCTGCGAGGCATCCTCGACCGTCTCGCTTTCGGGCCAGCGCGTCGCCGCAATGCGCTGGCGCAGATCGACTAGGTCCTCTTCCAGAACGTCGACAGAGAAGGGGCGGACTGCACGGTCGTTGGGCATGGGATCCCATCCTTAGAGGGCGTTTGATCCCGAATTCCTGACCGGTCTTTCACCGTGTATCGGGACAAATCTCCGAGATTTGATCATTGCTCGGCCATGCTCATGGCGATCCGCTACCGATGAAGGGGATGGCGTATGACGTCGCTAGATGAGACGGGATTCTCCGGGACGAACACGGCGATTCGCCGCCCGTCCCACCGGGCACGAAGAGCTATGAATCCGACCAAACCCGCTGGAAACCGCTGCGGCATGCTGAGGAGCGAATCCGGCGAACTACCATCAACATGGATCAAACGCCCTCTTAGAGCGCCCGGCAATAGGGGTGTGGATCAAGAAGCGGAGCTGGGGCACGTAGATCGCGAGGCGGAGGAGGGAGGCACCGGAGGTGTTGGGTGTCGACCGACGACAACGCGGCGAGGTGCGTGCCTCAGCCCCGCGACGCCGCGTCCCCTATTGCCGGTCGCTCTTAATGTGGTTGACATGGACCACCGAACAACGTCGCTCTCATCGATTTCTTGGCCTCTTCGCACACAGGTCAACACGCGTTGTGCGTCGAGATGGTCACGCTGACGCACTGTGGCCCCCGGGCGCTCTGTCGAGGTACGGGGCCAGGACAGGCAGGGTCAGCCGCCGTGCCCTGCGCTGCTCGTTCTGCACATCGGTGGTGTCCCACACTGGGTATTGCCCGAAACTCCCGCGCAGTGCGATCGGGGTCGGAGGCGAGGCTGTCGATGTAGTACCTGACGGCGTAATCGGCCAGTTTCCGCCCGCCCGCCCGCTGGCGATGCCAACCTGAGCCTCCTCAAGTGCCCGAACTGGTGGCTACCGGAGCTTCACGCCGTTCTTCTCGACTTTCGCCCGAAGATCGTTAAGGGAGATTCGCTCACCAGCGAACTCGGCCTGCCAGAGGTCCATGCCCTTGCCGTTGCCTGTCGGTCGGTCGGTGATCTCCCGCAGAGCAGTGTCCGGCGAGCTGCACGTGACCCCTGCGAAGAGTTCGATCAGTCCTCTGGATGTCACCGTCGCGCGGTGCTCAGTGCCGTTGTGGCTCGTAAAGAGCGTTTCCCCAGCCTGGATGACGCCTGCCCGCACCATCTTCGCTAGCACAGTACGGCCACCCGGCGCCTTCGCTGGCCGCCGGGCCGCCGGTTTGCGGGGAGGCTCTGGCTCGGCCTCGGCGGCGCGTTGGGGGACGTCCGGCGTCGATGCCGGCTTGTGGCCGAAGCCAAGGGCGGTAGGGTCCCAGATCCGCTCGCTGAGCGCGGTGTACAGCGCGCAACGCTCCCGGACCATTTCGACGATCTTCGGGTCAGACCCGAACGACCTGAAGGTCTTCTGCAGTCCATGTGATTCGACGAACCGGCGCAACGGCGTGTTGTTCTTGCGATGGTCGGGATTCAGGATGGCGACCAGGCTCGGCTGGCGGCTGTAGCGGTTGATCTTCTCGCCGTAGGGCATGTCGCTCAGGCTCGCGTTGTCGCTGGCGGGCAGCAGCACAAGTGCGCCGATCTGGTTTCGTAGCTTGGCGAAGTGCGGGGCCTTCAGCTCCTGCGTGCTCGGGTCGAAGGTGGTCGGCCAGAGATGCTCGATCTGCCAGCGCGGAACGCGTTCGTTCCCCTCCAGGTACTGGCAGATGTCGTGTGTCCTTTCCGTCTGGTCCTCGACGTACGAGATCAGCCGGGAGAGCAGGTACCGGACCTGGTCGGTGTTGCTGCGCCGGAACGCGAACGCCTCCAAGTCCGCGAAGGGGCGGTCCTCTTCCGCGGTCGCCTCACGGAGGGTCTGAGCGACTTCCGCGACGTCGGCGCAGTCGCGCAGTCGCGGCATCAGATCGCTGAGTTCCGCGAACAGGTGCTGGTCGTCGACGTGGTCGCCTGCGATCGAGCGGAGCACGTACCGGCGGTCGATGTAGCTCGCCAGCAGCCGAGCTTTGGCGCGCACCGAGTCGGGGTGGTCGTGCGGCCTGACGGCGGCGAGCAGCACCGTGTATTGGCAGTCCAGGCCGTTCACCGCGTTGTAGTAGATGCTTTCGAGCTTGTTCTCGGCCCGGGGTGTCCCGGCAGCCGACAGGAACGTCTGATAGTGCCTGGCCATCGCTGTCAAGTTGTTGATGAAGGCCGCGTAGTCGTCCTCGTTCTTGAGGCGGAGCCGGTCGGTGTTGTCCCGGACCCAGGCGTTCAGGTTCCTGTCGATCTCCTCGACCTCGTGCAGCACTCCGCCGTCGAGATACGCGTGCTGGGCAACGAGGACGTCACGCAGAAACCTCCTCGGCACGTCCGGCTCCTGCCTGGCCGAGCCGAGCTGGTTGAGCATCCGCCGCCAGGCGTCGTTCAGCTCGTCCTGCCGGTCACCCGCGCTGGAGAGAAGAAAGCTCTTGACGAGGTCGACCGAGGTGAGCCGCGCTCCGCGGTCGTTCATGGTCTCGAAGATCTTGAAGCCGTGAGCCCTGCTGACGGCTCGGATGGGGGCCATGACAACGCGGTCGCGTAGCCAATCGACGAACGGGCGCAGGGTGGCGTCATATAGCCGGTCTCGGAGGAGAGCATCGAGCTGCTGGCCGCAGTCCCACAGGTGCCGCAGGGACAGTGACGCGTTGCCCGGTAGCCGGTACCGCCTGTTGTTCTCGTACACGGCGCGTAGTAGCGGCTCGCGCTCGTCGGCGTGGATCCTGATCCTGAATTGCGCTCCAGCGCCAGGCGGATGGTATTCGATCAGCGCGTTTAGTGCTCGCGCGGTCGTGCCCTCGCCGTATTCGACGGCGAGCCGATGCAGGATGACGAACATGAGGTGCAGCGTCGTGAACCGCTGCTGGCCGTCCACGAGGAAGCGCGTCCGGTCGGTCTCCTCGTGGTACACGAACGCACCGAGGAAGTAGGGCTCCGCCTCAAGCAGCCGGCGTCGACCGGCCGTCGGGTTCCACGTCCTGGTGAACTCGTTCCAGAGGTCGATGATCAGCTGGCGCACGTCGCTTTCGGGCCAGGAGTACTCGCGCTGGTAGTAGTCGATCGCGTAGACGCGGTTCTCGAAGAGCTCTCGGAGGTTCTGCGCTCCGACCATCCCAGCGGCCATGCCCACCCCCGCCACCGACGCACCTAGGCATATCTTGACGAAGACTCTGACCATCCGTGACCAGATCCGCCGTACTCGTGACAGTGACTTGCGACGGTATGCCGGCGATCCACGCGACGGAAGAGTTGGCCGTACGGGCGAGGCGAGAGGCGCCTTGGCGGCCGAGGACAAGGGTCTCCGACTCGCGCTGACTTCTCTCTGTCGTGCCTCCGAGGACCACGGCTGGGTGCGTAGGGCTTGGCCAGGTTGGATCGGGCATGACCAAGAGCAAGCAGACGGAGGCGGCGTTCCCACCGCGGAGCCGGGTTGTGGTGATGACCGGCGCCGCGGTCGGGGTGGACACGGTCGCGACCAGCGCGTTCAACCCGCGAACCAGCAGCGAGCGTCCCGCGATTGTGGTGTGGCCGGACGCCGCGCCTTGCTTTCGGCCTATACCGGTCGCTTTTAGCCCGAAGAAATGTTCAGACGATCAGTTCCGGCCATTCCTTTGTGCAGAACATCTGTCGCGGCCACTGCGAGCTCGCCATCGACACCGACCCGCAGCTGGCCGCCGCATTCGCCGAACTTGCTTACGCCATCTGACCACCGAGTGCTCTGTGAGCCTGCACGCCCTGATTTCCGGCGACGCAGCAGAGCCTGCCCATGCGGTCTGACCACCGGCCGCCGGAGCCACTGACAGGCGCCGCCTCCTCACTTAGAACACCACGGCGGCATCCGAGGCGGAGTCATCCAGCTTGAGTAGACGCAACGCCTGCGGCCTTATGTCAGCATTTCGATCGGAACGCCCACCTGAGTCGCCACGGGAGTCCAGACGTCGACGTCCTGGCCTGGAGTCTCGATGGAGACGATGAGGGAGTATCGGGCGCCTCGGTGGCTGCGGTCGCGGGACTTGTTATCCTTCCACCAGCCGGTGACGGGGTAGACGGCGAGCATGCCGCGGCGGGCGAGGTCAGCGGCCATGCCGGTCCAGATGTCGGTGTGGATGGAGCCGCTGCCGTGTGCCCGTGGTCCGAACGTCCATTGCTTGCGGTCGCTGTCGGTGCTCGGTGGGCGTCGCTCGTCCTCGTCAAGTGCTTTGTCGTTGAGGCGCTTTCGGAACTCGGCGGTGGACTCAGATGCGCGGCGTAGGTCGAAGCGCAGGCCGTGCGATTGGTAGCTGTAGCGGCCTTGCCAGCCGCGATTGGCGGGGTTCGGCTCGATGAAGTACGAGAGCGTGATCCGCAGGTTGACAATGGCTTCGCCGAGGTCGGCTAGGACGTCCGTCGGCCAGGGGAGGTCGTGAAGGTGCAGATGGCGGGTCCGACCCTGGCCGTCGAATGGTTCGATCACCCCTTGGCTGATCAGGGTCAGGGCGTCGCGGGCGCTGCGGGTGGCGCGGGCGAGATCGGGCACACCCATGCCATATCGGCGTCGGAACGCGTCCCTGGCGGTCCGGTTGGATGCCCGGTCCAGGTGCTCATGCATCGCCGGGGTCCATCGGGCCGAGTGCACTACGAGCGCGCGGACTGTCTCCGGCCACAGCGATGGGTATGCGGACATCACGGACGCGATGAGATGGGCGGCCTGCGCGGTGGCCGCGCTGGTCGCGTTCGTGACAGTCAGAAGACGCGACTCACCGAGGGCCAGCCGCCGCGTCGTCAATAGTTGAAGAACCTCGGGGGTGTCGTACTCGGTGCCCGCGGGTGACCGGGCCACGTTTCCGCCTTCCAAGACGACGTCTGGCTTCGGCGGCCAGACCCGGGCGAAGGACACGGACGTACGGCTAAAGGGCGACAGTTCCCCGACAGGGGCGAGCGGCGTCCAGCCTACGAACGAGGGCTGGCTGTCGAGGTGCACCAGCTCGGTGTAGGCCCCGACGGTCAGGGCGTTCCATGACTGGGCGGGGTCCTCGACAGGTTCGAGGTCGCTGCGGGACAGATGGTCGTCATCGAGGGGCTGGACGTTGCCCGCGGAGATCACGAAAAGGCGAGGCTGTCCCTCGGGCTCCTCGTCGAGGTAGACGAGGCCGTTGGCACTGGCGTCGATCGCCCTGCCGGCGGCCAGCGCATCGACGGCTGCCGACCAGGATGTCGGGCGCCCGGCCCGAATGTCGGACTGGTCGGGGTCGATCGGCTTCGATCCATCGCGTGCGGTGACAGCCATCGAGAAGGTCCGTTGGCGGGTTGGGGCCTGGATCTCGACGAGGCTGGCCGCAGTGGCGGTGAGCGCTCCCCACAGATGCGGCGGATTGCCCGACACCGGGGGAAGTAGCTTGACCGACTCCAGGCGGTGCCACGGGGCTACGGGGCCGGTCGAGGTCAGGGCCCGTCCGAGATCGCCAAACAGGGCAAGTCCGGCCATTTCCGTACCGTGGCCCGCGTGATCCCCTAGTCCCCAGCTGGGGTTGCAGGTGTGCTGATCCTTGTTCGCCAGCGAGGCCGACAGCAGGGGGTGAGCCTGGTGGATGCCGGTATCCAGGACGCATACCGCCGGGGCGTTCTCGTCTGCGGCTCGGATCCTGTCGGCCAGCTCGCCGACCCACTCGGCCTGTTCCGCGGCGTCTTCGAGCGAGAGAACGGCCTCCGGCTGATGGGGCTTACGGAGTTCGGCTAGATCGTCGAGGACGTCCAGTGCGCTGGCGAGCTGTTCGGCGGTGGCATGCACGAGCAGCACTGTCCGGTCCTGGAATGACAACAGCGTCGGTCCGATCGGGCATCCCGCCGCCTCGGCGAATGCCGAAATGCGTGTGATTTCGTTACCATTCCGGCGGCGAAGCCAGACCTCCCACCAGACGGTCTGCCCACGAGCTGGAAAGTCAGCCAGTGCGTCGGTCCACAGTGCTCGCACGGACGCTGCGGCGATGTCAGCTACGCGATCGACCGCGTTCTGGTGCCTCGGCTTGACCTCACCCGCTGTCGACTCGTATTCCTCGAAGATGCGTACGAAGGTGCCAACCTTGCCGTCGGGGATGAACACCGTGGCCACCTGTACCGGTCCCGCCGGTCTCTCCTCACGGTGGACGCTACGCAGCTCGGCATGGACGCGGCCCCGACGCGGGTCAAGCGAGGTAAGGGCCAGCTCCAAACCAGGGAAGCTCTCGAACGTCACATATACGCCAGGGATAGCCCCGGGCACCGGCACGGAAGCGGTTCGGCGCCTGCGGCGGGCTGCTTCATCCGCTCCTTCCAGGGCGGTGATGAGCCGGCGAGCGTGAGCCGCCCGGTCGGCGGGTGAAGGAATCGCCCGTCCGCTGTTCCGGCCTGTCCGGCGCGAGTACTCCTCCGTAGTGATCCGTCCGTCGACGAACAGGTGAGGGCGGTTCCGATCAGCCATCGATTCCTATCGGTCCATGTCAGTGAGGCGGTCACGCAAGGCGCAGACCAAGCCATGCGTCGTCACCTTTCCGTCAGTCAGGATAGCCGCCTTGGCCGCCGACTCGGCCGCCAAGGTCAACTCTGCGTGGCTGTGCGACCGGCTCGCTTCCCGGACGACCTCCCAGTCGATCCCGACCGTCGGAACAGTCGCGAGCCGGTTGCGGATCACCTGCTCTGCGACCGGCGGTGACGGCAAGGGGTATTCGATAACCGATTCGAAACGCCTGAACAGTGCGCGGTCCAACATTTGCGGGTGGTTCGAGGCGGCAACGATGAGGCTCTCGGAGGGATCCTGCTCGAGGAACTGAAGGAAGGAATTCAGAACCCGGCGAATCTCCCCGACGTCATTGCCCTGAGCGCGCTCACCAGCTAGGGCGTCAACCTCGTCAAACAGGTACACACCTCGGGTCTCGGCCAGTGCATCGAAGATTAGGCGGAGCTTTGCCGCTGTCTCGCCCATCATCTTCGTGATTAGAGAATCGAGGCGGACGGAGAACAACGGCAATCGCAGCTCGCCGGCCACGGCGCGGGCAGTCATCGTCTTACCCGTCCCCGGGGGCCCGATCAGGAGCAACCGCCGCTCAGGGGAGAAGCCCTGCGCGGCCAGCACGTCCCGCTGGCGCTGCTCCAGCACCACGCGGTAGAGCCGCTCCTGGACTCGCTCCTCGAGGACAAGAGCGACCAACGTGTTCTCGGGGTAGCTCACATCGAGCAGCCCGGCCAGCTCGCCTCGCGGCCGGACCACCGGAGTGGGCCGCCGGGCGGCCGAAGTCGACGGCTGGCGGCTTCGCAGAGTGTCCACAAGGTCGCGCAGTTCCTGGGCTATGGCACTGTGCCCGCTGCGGGCGGCTCGGGCGGCCACCTGGAGGGCGACGGCGTAGAAGCGCTCGTCGTCGCCCTCGGCATGGCTCTTGACCAGGGCCTTCACCTGATCAGCAGTCGCCATCGCAGCCCTCCCTCCTGTCTGCTCTGGGCCCCGAAACCTACCGGAACCCCATAGTCTCTCGTGACTTATGTGATCACGCGGGATTGTCGACTTGCGAATCGCTCATGGTGGCGCGGATGGATCATCCCCACGCCTGTGGGGATGATCCGTAGAAGTGGACACGGTCGCGCGCCCGGTCGTTGTTGTCGACGTCGCGTGAAAACTGGATCTGGAGTTGATCTTGTGATCGGACTGACTCCTTGATGATCAACTGTTGGTGGCCGGTTGCGATCGTCGGGCTGGTGTGACCTCTTTGACCTTGGGGTCTGGCTACCGCATTTGGCGAACGTCGCGTTGGACGGGGTCGAGCGCGTCGCGGACGAGCTGCGCCTTCGGGTGCGTGCGCGGGCCGAGCGGGTGGCCTGCCCGCGCTGCCAGACGGCTTCGATGCGGGTGCACGGTCGGTATCGGTATCGGTATCGGTATCGGTATCGGCGTCGGCTTTCGGGTTGAGGTCACGGACCCGGCGCACGACCAGCCGGGCGGTCACCGCATGCGTCTTCTCGGAGGCGAACGCGGTGTACGGCACCTCGGCGATTTCCGCGTCGGAGATCCACCGGCCGGTGGTTTCGTCGTAGACCGCCCGCGGGTAGCGGATCGGCGTCCACGCATCGTCGCCGATCCCCGCGGCTGTCCGGCGGATTTTACGGTTCATCGGGGTTGTGATCGAAAAATGGGTGCCCCGGCGGCGGCAGGCCGGCGCGTTCGGCCAGTCGCATGACCTCAGATCAGTCCGGCGCACGAACCAGATTCGGATCGTCGAAGCGGGCGTGCGTTTTCGCGGCGGTATATGACAATCGCACGTCGGAGGTGCCCTCTCGACTTGGTGGATTCTGTCTCTACCTCGTTTCAATCGGCGAACCTGGTCCCAAACAAGAAGCCGCAAGACAGCGGGAGCGCGTCGGACAGTGGAAAATGGAGACGGTGAGTACCGATGCGACATCCGTTGGCGGACCGGCTTGTAGTAACGGGGACACTCCTTCAATGGGGCTGGGCCGAAGGGGTCGGTTCAGCCGCGATGGTTTCCCCCTCGGTGACTCCATACGGCGGCCCGCAGCAACAGCTAAGGAGTGTGATCAGTTTGTCCGGGAGTGCAGATCGTGTTGTAGGTCAACCAAAAGACGGACTACATCCCGGGTGGGTAGGAGGTGATGTGACTCTTCGTCACGAGGCAGTTCTGCTGGCGGTCAGCTCAGCCGCGCCGGATACGACGATCGGCCAGACCGAGCTCTTCGACGGCTTTCCGCCCACCGGAGCACTGATGGACGCCTGGGAACAGGGTGCGCTTGAACTGGGCCGGCGGATGGTGCCGGCGGTTATCGCCGGCCACGACCCGGCCGAGGTCGGCACGTTCATCATGGTGAGCACCACCGGCTACATCTGTCCCGGTCCGGAGGTCCGCCTCGCCGCGGAACTCGGGCTACGCTCCGACATCCGGCGTATCTCCATCGGCCACATGGGCTGCTACGCGGCCATCACCGGGCTACGGACCGCACTGGACGCCCTCGCCGCCCGGCCTGATGAGCTCGTCCTCGTGGTTTGCACAGAGCTGACGTTCATGCACTGCCAGCCGGACGCGAGCTCGGAGCAGATTATCGTGCAAGGCCTGTTCGGCGACGCGAGCGCGGCGATGCTGCTGGGCACACGCCCGGATGACCGACCCGTCGGTCATCCGACGACCGACCACCCGAGCGCCGGCGCTCCGGCCTGTGGCGTCAGCGCGGACGTCGTCGCCAGCCGCACAGTGACGCACCCGGGAACCGCAGAACACATGAGGATCCGGGTCCAAGAAAACGGATTCCGGTTATGCATGTCCCCGGCGGTCCCGGCGATGCTCGGGTCGACCACCCCGCCGTTCGTCGACCAGCTGCTCGAGGGGCCGGGCCTGGGTGTCGCCGACGTGCGGCACTGGGCGATCCACCCCGGCGGCCCGCGGATCGTGGCCGAGGTCGGCGCCGCGCTCGGCCTGTCGGAGGCGCAGCTGCGACCATCCATGGAGGTCCTGCGCGACTATGGCAACTGCTCGTCGGCCACCGTCCTGCTGGTCCTGCAGCGGATGCTCGCGCTGGACCGGCCGGAAGCCGGCGACCACGCTGTCCTCATCGCGTTCGGACCGGGGCTGACCACGGAGGCGGCCCTGCTGCGCTTCTGATCCGGCGACATCACAAAACCGGTGCCGGCGACCCCATCCGGATCCACTGATGCACACCGTCGAGAAACATCAACGGATGATGACAAGTACCGAAACCGTGGGGTAAACGTGGGGTTCAGTGCCTTGGGCACCCGACCCTGCGCCGAAAAGTACCTGTGCCGCAGGCGATCTGGATGGGCCTGATGCGTCATTGGAAGAACAGTTTGCTCTTGATCGAAAGTCCCGAAATCATCGTCCGTCCGGTCGGAACACGCATGTTGACCAAGGATGATGAGTCGTGAGTGCGCCGGCGGACGGCTGGTTGGGCAGCTCGATGCCGGCGCCACAATCGGCACATCAACGCGGCCATGTCGGCGAACCTCCTTCTGGCGCTGTCGTGACCTTCAGAGTAGACTTCCGAGCTGTGGACCTGCTCGAGCTCCTTCGGCGGCCGGAGGGCAAGACGCTTGAGTTCAAGCGCGATCTATCCTCACCGGCCGGCGTGGTCAAGAGTGTTGTGGCGTTCGCGAACACCTCCGGTGGGGTGCTGGTCATCGGCGTCGACGATGGCAGCCGGCATGTCCGCGGTGTAGCCGAGCCGCTGGATCTGGAGGAGCGGCTGGCGAACGTGATCAGCGATCAGATCGCCCCGCGCCTGGTACCCGAGATCGAGATCATCCCCTGGCGCGGCACACATGTCGTGGCGGTTGAGGTCTTCCCGAGTCCCATCCGGCCGCACTACCTCGCCAGCACGGGTCTCGACGCCGGGGTATATGTGCGGGTCGGTTCCACCAACCGCCGCGCCGATCCCGATCTCGTCGAGGAGCTACGGCGCTACGCGCGTGGCGAGGCATACGACGAGCAGCCGTTGCCGGAGCTGGACTCGGAAGCGGTGGACTTCCGAGCCGCTTCCGAGTTGTTCGCGCCGGTCCGGAAGCTGCGCCGGGCTGACCTGGAGACGCTGCGGCTGCTCACGGTCCACCAAGGACGCACCGTCCCGACCGTCGGCGGGGTTCTGCTGTTCGGGCACGACAGGGCGCGACTATTTCCTGACGCCTGGATTCAAGCCGGGCGTTTCGCCGGTACCGACAAGAGCCGGCTTCTGGACCAGGCCGAGATTCGGTCACACCTGCCCCAGGCGACCGAAGATGCTATCGGATTCATCCAGAAGCACAGTCTGCACGGAGTGGAGATCGGTCCCGTCCGCCACACCGACCGGTGGAGCATCCCGCCGGTCGCGGTGCGAGAGGCTGTCATAAACGCGGTCGCCCACGCCGACTACCGTCAGCACGGCGCGCCGATACGGGTGGCCATCTTCGACGACCGGCTGGAAGTCGAGAGCCCGGGCCTGCTGCCGTTCGGCCTCACCGTCGACGACCTCCACCGAGGGGTGTCGAAACTGCGTAACCGCGTGATCGGCCGTGTCTTCCACACCCTCGGGCTTATTGAGCAGTGGGGAAGCGGCATCCAACGGATGACAGCCGCCTGCCTCGACGCCGGCTTCCCACCCCCACTTCTCGAGGAGATCGGCATTCGCTTCCGCGTCACCCTGTTCACCACCCGCGTCACGGCGCCGACAATGGATGAAACCGACCGGGCAATCCTCAACGCCCTCACCGAAAACGGCGGCCTGACCAGCGAAGTCGCCGCGGCCATCGGCCTGTCGACCCGCGCCACTCGCACCCGGCTCGCCCGGCTCGTCGAACGCGGACTCGTCCGGGAGATCGGCACCAGCCCCAGCGATCCGAGACGTCGGTACTACCCCGCGACCTGAACGACCACCACAGCCACATGCCCACCATCAACCGCGGCCGGTTACGCGGACGCCTCCGTGGCCGTCAACTCGGCCATCGATGTGACGTGCCGGCGGGCATCGGCGACGGCGACGGCGACGGCGACGCACCAGCTGACCAGCCGTTGTCACACTGCAGTAGGCATTGCGTACACGTTGTCGTCCCGTGTGCTGGAGGTTTCATCCGCCGCTGGCGCTTATATCACTTAAATGGTTCAATCTGGTGCATGATTGCGGAGGAGAACGGTCACAGTATCGAGCTTCGCCCGTTCCAGGTCGAGATCGATGACACGGTGCTTGACGACCTGCGCGGCCGGCTCGAGCGGACACGATGGGTCGAGGACCTGCCCGGCAGCGGATGGGACTACGGCGTCGCCGTGGCATACCTGCAGGAGTTGTGCGAGTACTGGCGGACGGCCTTCGACTGGCGTGCCGCCGAAGCCCGGCTCAACACCTTCCCGCAGTACGTCGCCGACATCGATGGGCTCGGTATCCACTTTCTGCACGTCCGGTCGCCGGAACCCGACGCGCTCCCGCTCATCCTCACGCACGGCTGGCCCGGTTCGGTCGCCGAGTTCCTCGACGTGCTCGGCCCGCTGTCCGACCCGGCGGCGCACGGCGGCGACCGTGCCGACGCGTTCAACGTCGTCGTACCGTCGCTGCCGGGTTTCGGCTTCTCCGGTCCGTCGTCCTGCCGTGGTGTCACCGACCGGCGGGTGGCACAGGCGTTCGCCGAGCTGATGGGACGGCTCGGCTACGAGCGCTACGTCGCGCAGGGCGGCGACATCGGCGCCCAGATCTCGGCACTGCTCGGCGAGCTCGATGCCGGGCACGTCGCCGCTGTGCACCTCAACCTGCTGCCCATCGGTCCACCGGCCGACCGCGACCCGTTCGCCGGCTTGTCGGCTGAGGATGCCGCGCTGGCGCAGAGCACGCTCGCGTTCCTCGACAGCGACACCGGCTACTGGAAGATCCAGGGCACGAGGCCGCATACCGTCGGCAGCGCACTGATGGACTCGCCGGCAGGTCTGGCGGGGTGGATCGTGGACAAGTTTCGGTCATGGACCGACTGCGACGGCGACGTCGAGCGGGCATTCACCAAGGATCAGCTCCTGATGAACATCACGATCTACTGGGTCACCCGGACGATCGCCTCGTCGGCCCGCTGGTACTACGAGAACGCGGGCGTCGGCGGGCAGTCCGAACCACCCCGGGTCGAGGTTCCGACCGGCTATGCAGACTTCCCGGGCGAGCACTACCGCATGCCGCTGGCCTGGGCCCGACCGCGGATCAACATCGTTCACGTCTCGTCGATGCCCAGGGGCGGCCATTTTGCCGCTCTGCAGGTACCCGACCTGTTCGTCGATGAGCTTCGTACGTTCTTCCGAGCGTTCCGATGATCGCGGCGGTGCCGTCGGCGATCGACGACATCACCCCGGAGTGGCTCACCATGGCGCTGGGTACCCGGTTACCCGGTGTCGACGTCGTCGATGTCGTCGTAGACGAGGTGCTGCGCGGTACGGCGACGAAAGTGTTCGTCCGACCGACCTACGGGAACGGCGGTCCGCCGCCGAACGCCCCAGGCTCGGTATGCGTCAAAGGTGCCTTCGAGGACAACGCGGCCCTGATGGCCGCCACCGGGATCTACGAGCGGGAGGCCGTCTTCTACCGCGACCTCGCGCCCGGCCTGCCGCCGACAGGTACTGCGGCATGGTTCGCCGATGCCGATCCGCGCACGCGTCTCGGTGTCGTCGTCCTCGACGACCTGCGCCGGGAGGCCACCTTCTGCCGGGCCACCTCGCCGCTGTCGATCGACGAGGTGGCCGCCGGTCTCGAATTGATCGCCCGCTACCACGGCGCGACATACGCCAGCCCGGTCCTGCGCGAGCACTCCGTACTGCATTCCTACGTCACCCGGGATAACCCGTCGGGTCGCTACTTCGCGACGATGGATGCCGAGCGGGTCGCGCACTTTCTCGCCCTGCCGCTGCGTTCGGCGGCGATCCCCATGGAGCTGCGCCGGCCAGATCTCGTCATCGACCTGTTCTGGCGCTGGGTCGACCAGAGTCAGGAAGGCCCCTGGGTCCTCACCCATGGGGATGATCACATCGGAAACTGGTTCCGGCGCCACGATGGCACGCTAGGGCTCGTCGACTGGCAGACCATATGCCGCATGCGCCCAGCCCATGATGTCGCCTATTTCATCACTTCGGCGCTCGATGTCGACGATCGGCGTGCCGCCGAACGCGACCTGCTGCGCAGCTACCGTGGCTGTCTCATCGCCGCCGGTGTGCAACCTGCGACATTCGACGAGCTCTGGCTCGACTACCGGCGCCACATGGCGTTCGGGCTCATGGCATGGCTGACGAGCCTGGAGTGGATGAATCCCGAGCCGATCCACGCGGCCACTGTCGGACGCTTCGCCCACGCGGTGCTCGATCTCGAGGTGGCCTCGGCCCTCGGCTGACCTGTCGAGCCGTAGTGGTCAGCGCTGGACCTCGGTGATGGTCTCCGTTGCTCCGTTGCTCCGTGGCTGTGGACCAGGTGGTCACCGTCAACCCAGGTGCGGGCTGTCGTCAGCGCAGCGACGTGGACGCTGCCCGGATCTCGGTCGCGAACAGCTCGGGCTCTTCCCATGCGGCGAAGTGGCCGCCCTTGTCGACCTCGTTGAAGTAGATGAGGTTGGGGTAGGCATTCTCGACCCAGCTGCGCGGGGCCTGGAAGATCTCGCCGGGGAACGTGGTGAAGCCGACCGGGATCGAGACCGCTGGGGGAGCCTGGCCGGCCGCAAGAGTTGCGGAGCGTCCGCTCTCCCAGTAGGACCGGGCCGCCGAGGCCCCGGTGCCCGTCAGCCAGTACAGCGTGATGTTGTCGACGATCCTGTCCCGGGTGAGGTTGCCCGCGGGCTGCTTCTCAAGGAAGGCGTGTGAGATTTTCTCGTAGCTGTCGGTGTCGTGGTCGAGCATCCAGGCCGCCAGCGCGACGGGTGAATCCAGCAAGGCGTAGCCGATCGTCTGGGGCCGCGTGGCCTGCTCCAGGAAGTAGCCACTGCCGCTCGTGTTGAAGGTGGCGATGGCGTCGAGCGCCGCGCGTTCCTTCTCGGAGGGTTCCGCCGGCGGGGGACCGTTGCCGGCCAGCGCTGTCAGGAGCAAGTTGATGTGGATGCCGAGCAGGCCCTCAGGTGCCTGGCGGCCCATCGCGTCGGTGACAGCGGAGCCTACGTCGCCGCCTTGGGCGACGTAGTGGGTGTAGCCGAGGCGGTGCATCAGCTCCGCCCAGGCGCGCGCGACGCGACCGGGGTCCCAGCCGACCTCCGTCGGCTCGCCGGAGAAGCCGTAGCCGGGCAGGGAGGGCAGCACGAGGTCGAACGCGTCCTCGGCGCGTCCGCCGTGCGCGGTCGGGTCGGTGAGCGGGCCGATGACCTCGAGCAGCTCGATGACCGAGCCGGGCCAGCCGTGCGTCATGATCAGCGGCAACGCGTTCTCGTGCCGCGACTTCACGTGGATGAAGTGGATGTTCACCCCGTCGATTTCGGTCGTGAACTGCGGCAGTGCGTTCAGTCTCGCCTCGCACCGGCGCCAATCGTAATCGGTTGCCCAGTATCGGGCGAGCTCCTGCATCGTCGCCAGATGCACGCCTTGCGACCGATCTGTTACCAGTTCTCTGGACGGCCAGCGGGTAGCGGCGATGCGCCGCCGAAGGTCGGCGATCGCTTCTTCGGGCATGTCGACCCGGAAGGGGCGAATTTCGGTTTTGTCGGACATCGAGTCTCCACGTTCCTGGATTGGTTGCTGACGACGGACGGCCGGACCGGTCGGCTCCGGCCTGCGGTTTCAGGGAAACAATCTTCATTCGGGCGCCGGCGGAATAGTTGGTACTGCCGCACGACTGCGGATCGGGTGGACGCGTCGCGCCCATGACATCCCCTGGTCTGTACCCCGGTCTGGCGTCGAGCAACGATGCATCCCACCGGGGTCTGTTGCGTTGGCAAGGTCAGGTGCAGGCAGCCGGGTCCTGATAGCATCGGATATCGCCTGGAGGCGTAGCCTTTGGAGGTGCGGTCGATGTCCGACGTGCTCATTCGTGACGTACCCGATGACGTGCTGGCTGCCGTCGAGGCTCATGCCGCCAGGCTCGGCCTATCTCGCAACGAGTACCTTCGCCGACAGCTCGCCCAGGACGCGGCGCGCTCGGTAGTTCTGGTGACTGTGGACGATCTGCGCTGGTTCAGTGCCGCGTTTCGTGATCTCGGCGACCCCGAGGTTATGCGGCAGGCTTGGACGTGACCACCACGACCGAGACGCGGCGTTGGCTTGTCGACAAGTCTGCCCTCGTCCGGTTGAGCGAGAGTCCCGATGCCGACCTGTGGCTGTCCCGTATCCAGCGAGGTCTGGTCCGTATCACGACGGTCACGATCCTGGAGGTTGGCTTTTTTGCGAGATCCGTTGATGATCTTCGTGTCAGGTTGCGCCGGCCGCCGGTGTCGGCGATGCCCGTCGAGAACGTGACGCCCCGGATCGAGTCCAGGGCCGTGGAGGTCCAGGAGCTGCTTGCCGGCGTTGGGCACCATCGTGCGCCGTCTGTTCCCGATTTGATCATTGCTGCGACGGCCGAGCTGGCCGGGCTTGTGGTGCTGCATGTCGACAAGGACTTCGAGTTGATCGCCGCGGTCACCGGGCAGCCCACCGAGCGGCTCCGCCTGTCGTAGCGGCCTGTGGGGTACCAGAAGTCGGCTTGGTCCTGTGAGCTGGGGTGCTGTGACGGCCTGGCTGTCGGCATGATGGTCGGCTATGTCGGTGCGTCTGCTCTATTGGATCTTTGTTCGGGTGTGTGGCTGGCTGGTTCTGCTCGGCCGTTCGTCGGCGTCCAAGGACCTGGAGTTGCTGGGGGTCTGACAGTATAACGGCGGTGACAGGCCCCAACGCTGGGCTCGGCTGGTGGTGGGCCGACCCGCCGGCGGGCTATGTGCTTGTCTTCTACGCCGTGCGTGAGGTTCGGGGAATCGTCACCGCCGATCGCTGACTCATCATGTGCACCGGCAGCCCCGGTCCGCCAAGTCGCCGAGAGCGGGGAATCCGGTCCGGTCGGCAAGCTCGGAGATGCGGTACTCGCTCATGGCCGCGACCGTAAACCTTCGAGTCGCCTGGAAGGTCAAGCGACGGCAGCCGGGAACCTTAATAGTCGCGCCGGGTTGCCTGTCAGCTGGTGTATGGATTCCTCAGGGTCATGGGCGTGCGCGCGATGTCAAGTGCCGGCTGAGGGAAGCGGGGGCCTGCCGTGTAGTAGCGGGCCCGAGTTCGGCCGACCGGTTCCAGGAGTTGGGCGGTGGTGAGGTCGCGGAGGTCGCGTTGCGCCTGCTGCAGGCTCAGGCCCTCGGCGTGCTCGTAGCGTGAGCGGCGGACGCGTCCAGCCATGGCCACGTCGTGCAGGGCGGTCACCACTCGTTCGTCCAGACCGGTGGTCTCGGCGTATTCGGAGAGTGCGCCCCATACCCGCCCGGAGCGGTCGAGTCGGCCTTGAACGGTCTGGGCCTGCTGGTGGTAGGCGGTCAGGTTGAAGCGGATCCAGCTGGAGACGTCCTGGTCGGGACGGTACTTCGGGCCTCGATCGGTGAGTTCGCGATAGTACTCCCAGGTGTTGCCGGGGCGGCCGAGCCACGCCTCGATGGATGAGAGCTCCGGCGCCAGGACGCCTTCGCGGGCGATCATGAGCGTCTGCAGCGAGCGGGACATCCGGCCGTTCCCGTCGGCCCAGGGGTGGATGGACACAAGGTGTAGATGTGCCATAGCTGCTCGCACCAGCAGGTGGGTGCCGTTGTCGGCGTTGAGCCAGTCGACGAGTTCCTTCGTCAGCGCGGGGACGACATCGGCGCCCGGGGCAGTATAGGCCGCGATGCTGGGGTCGCGGGCGTCGGTGACGTAGACGGGGCCCCGGCGCCACCGACCGGCCGGCTTGCGCACGGTGTGACGGTGGCCTTGCAACATCCAGTGCAGAGCGTTGAGTATGCCTTTGCTGTAGCTGAAGTCCTCGGCATCGTGGAGCGTCTGGATATACGTCATCATCCGCTGATAGGCGAGGGTCTCCTCGCGGTTCTCGTCCGAGATCTCGACATCTCGCTCGCCATCCATCAGATCCTCGACGTCGATCGTGGATACCTTGAAGCCCTCGATGGAGTTCGAGGCTGCGACGGCATCGGCGGTCAGGAACTTCCGGAGCCCTTCAGTCCATTTCGATGGCGTGGTCTGGATTTGGTGCCGCAGTGCATCCCGCATGCCGTCGATCTCGCTGAGCACCTGATCGTCGGCAGGTCTGAGGACCGGAGTGGGGTAGAGCATGCATCGACGATAGATTGACGTAGTCATCACGTCAAGCCAGGCGATCTGGCTTCGGGCAGGTGACCTTGCGGGGTTCCAGAACTGGCAAACGGGCTTACCGTGGGTGGGATCGTGGCCGTGAGAGCCTGACCTGCGTGTCCATCGGGAGGGTTACTCGCAGTTCTGGATCTGCTTCCACGTGGTGGCGCCGGGCCGCAGCGTGAAGGTCACGCGATGCCCGGCGTCGTCCGTGAAGACGACCTCCGTCTCGCTCACTGGCGTCAGGGTTCCCAGCTGGGACGGGTTGCCCCAGCCGTCCGGCGGGTTGCCGTTGCCGTCCTGCAGTGGCGGCACCAGCTCGTAGTAGCGGCCCTGGTAGTCCGTCTCGCTGATGCCGCAGTGTGTGTAGAGCCCGTAAGGCACCGCCGGCCCCAACTGCTCGGGCACTGTCGGCGAGGACCTGCAGCCGCCGAGCAGCACGGCCAGGCAGGCGACGGCGACCGCGCTGGCCGCGCGCGTCCGCGCCAAAGCGAGGTCTTGCATCTGTTCTCCGTCGGCGTCGAAAGGGAAGGGCTCCCCGTTTCTACCCCGGTTCTCAGCTTGGGACGTAAGAGCGACCGGCAATAGGGG